>NZ_JAVAJK010000008.1:0-273950 GCF_052112325.1 Pseudomonas sp. Yb2C2
TTGCTAAAGCTTACCCCCCTCACGCCGATAACAGAGTGCAACCCCCTCTCTCACACACGGACGTGTCTCTTGCCCTTAGCCAAGCGCCCTTCCCCGCCCTTCAGCTCTCACGCACAGCTGGTTGCGACGCATTATGTCGCTCGCTTGTTCGACACGCCTTCCACGTCTGGAACACTTAACCGCCCCCAATCTTCTTGATCGATCAAAGGCTCGAACCTATGTCAGCGAATGATTATCTGCGCAACAAGATACGCCCCAGCTTTCTTGAAGGCCTGGATGCCGAGCCGGCGCCGGAGCCTGCTACGCCCGCTAAGGCGGAATTTCGGTGTGTCGAACCGCGCTTTACGCTGGAGCGCGATGTTGTGATGTCCGCCGAGCTCAAGCAGCAGTTGGCGGAGGCCGTTGCAAAGATCGAGCACTACCGCACGATTTATATCGAGTGGGGTTTCGCCACCGCAGATCCGGCCGGCAAGGGGACGATCCTCAATTTCTATGGTCCTCCCGGCACAGGGAAAACCCTCACCGCCGAGGCGTTTGCCGGCAGTCTGGGCAAGAAGATCATGCTGGTGAGCATCGCCGACCTGGAAAGCAAGTTCATGGGCGATACCGCCAAGAACATCGCAAGCGTGTTCCGCAGTGCCCAGGCCGAAGACGCGGTGTTGTTTTTTGATGAGGCCGACACTTTGCTGGGCAAGCGTTTGTCCTCTGTCACCCAAGGTATCGATAACGAAGTGAACGCCATGCGCTCGACCTTGCTGATTGAGTTGGAGCGGCATGAAGGCGTGGTCATCTTTGCGACTAACTTTGCGAAAAATTACGACGCAGCCTTCGTCAGCCGTATCTCTCAACACGTTGGTTTCGAACTTCCGGGCGAGCCGGAGCGGCAGGCTATCTGGGCGAAGCTGTTGGTGCCCGGTATTCCGCTGGCTGACGCGCGGGAGACGCTACTGCGTTCAGCAACGCAACTGTCGGCGGGGCTGTCAGGACGCGAAATGCGTACCTGCATGCGCCTGGCGCTGGCCAAGGCAGTCCGTATCCCGGATCAGCCTGCGTTGGCACAAGCACATTTACAGGACGCCATCGAACAGGTCGCCAGTGCCATGGCACAGATGCAGGCACATGGCGGCAAAACCAACACACCAACATTGGAAGCAGCCCGCACATTATTGGGCGTGCGCTGAGGAGCGAATCATGGGTCTATGGAACTGGGTCAAATCAACCGCGTCCTCTATTTACGAAACGGTGAAGGAGAAAGCCGTTGCTACGGTCAATTGGCTGGCGGACAAGGCGGAGACGTTTGTCGGCGATGTGAAGAACATCTGGCAATCGGTAAAGCCTTATCTGGCGCATGCACGTGTTGCCCTGACGACGCTGGCGAACCTCGCGCCATGGCCCATCGTCAAGCGGATGGCGCTGGGCCTGGAGAAGGTCCTGGGCTTCCTCGAAAATATTGAAAGCCATCCGTTGATGGCCAAGCTCAAACAAGCCATCGACTGGGTCATAAAATCCGCCAGGAATGTCCGGGAGAAGGTGCTGAACGATATGGAGATCAAAGAAGCCGAAGCCCGTGCGCAAGTATTCAAGGAGGGCGCCCAGCAGGTGCCCGCTGCCGAACGCGGCGTACTGAAAATCGCCGAGCTCATCAACGCTTACATATTAACCAAGGCCAAGATCCAGCGTGTGGTCAACAGCGAGCAGTTTGCTGACTTCAACCACTACCTGCGTGTGCGTGCCGCCCAAAAGCTGCTGAATTTCTACGAAAGGCGCATGACATCCATCGAAAACCTGACCGACGTCGATGCCGACATGATCGCGCTGATGGACATCTCTACCAGTTTGCTCGATGAGACACCGACCCTCACCCTCGAACAAACTCAAACCCTCAACGAACTCACCACCCTGCACTTCGGCAAGCCAGTCGTGCCGTTCGTCTTCGAGGAGATGACCCTCGCATGGGGCGCAGATCTGCGCCGCCTTGAGGTCCAGTGGCAAAAACTCAACCGGGACCTGGCCCGCGACAAGGTGCTGGCCAAACGGATGTCCATGGCCAGCCGCACCGAAGCATTGAGCGCAGAAGAACAAGTCGTGCTCAACGACCTTGAGCGCAATTTGAGTCGAGATACCCAGCGGCTTGAAAACCTCGACGTCAGCATTCGAGAAAAACGCTACTACGTATACGCGTCGGAAGGTTTTCTCCAGTTGCTGGAAAAAGATGAGCAACAGTTGATTGCCGACGACCAGGAATATCTGCTCGACCGCAGCGAGGAAGTCGGTTCACTGATCGCTCGCTGCGCTCAACAAAACTTGAAGTGGGCCTCCCTGAGCGAGAGTGAGCAAGCCCTGCTGATCGACTTCGGTAACATTTTCGAAAATGACTGCCTTGCTCGGACCGAAGCCGCTCTCCAGGAAGTTGAGGTAGGCGTGTGAACAACGAATTAGTGAGTTTTTTGCTGCCTCGGCTTGAACCCTTGCAGATGTTCTTCTTCCTGTTCATTACCGGTGCAACCCTCCTGACGGGATTGATGGTGGCTCTGCGAGCGAACGCGCATCATTGGGAAAAGAAGTGGCAAGGGGGCAAGTTGGGCGCCTCGGGGCTGCGCGCGGATCATGGGTCGATCCACGACCTGAGTGAAGCCGTCTCGACCACTGCCGAGAAAATCGCCGGCATCATGCCCGGGATGCTCTTGGTGGTCGGCTTGCTGGGCACCTTCCTAGGCCTGGGCATGGCACTCGATCACGCATCGACTATTTTGCAGAAAAGCGGCAATGCTTCTGTGGGCGCCATGGGCGGCGCGATGCAGGACATGACCGCGATGATGCAAGGGTTGGGGACCAAGTTCAAAACCTCCACCTGGGGCATCATGGCCTTCATTTTATTGAAGGTATGGGACTTGCTCCTGGGCTATGAGGGCCGCCGCCTGGCTTGGTGCATCACGCAGGTCAAGACACAAATGTCGGCCTCTGAGCAACAACGCGAAAACGCCCGTGCCGCTCACGACGCCTTCCTTCAAAACTGCATATCCAGTGCGGCCAAGTACATGACCGGCGCGCTCGGCAAACAGGCCGACACCTTCAATGAACTGATGCAGCAACAGGCCAATCGACGCCACGGCACTGACGCCGAACAACGGCAGTTATTGCAAACCGGCTTCGACAGCGTCAGTACCCACATCAGTGGTCTGGCGAACGGCATCAGCGCCTTACTGCAAAGTGAGAGCAACAGCCAGCAGATCGCCCGCGAAGGGCAGGCGATCGTCCGCGAAGCCGCAGACACCGCTCAACGCACCGAACAGGCCCTGGGCGCTTTGGCCGACAGCAACAAGCAACATCTGCAAACGGGCTTTGCGGGCCTCGACACCCGTATTGCCAGTGTCACCGAGGGCATCGGTACGTTGCTGCAACGCCACACCGAGAGTCTGCAGGTGCATCGCGACACGCAAGACGTTCTCAGCCAGATAGCCACTTCAGGCAACCGTACTGAACAGGCGATGACCGCGTTCACCGACAACAGCCGCGACAACCTGCAAGCCCTACAAACCGCAGGTGAAACGATGGGGGACGCGGCCGGCAAGGTGGGCCAGTCCGCTGCTGAACTGCAAGTCGTGGTGAGTGCCTTGCAGGGTCAGATGGCAGAGGTCATGAATGGCGTCAAAGCTGATTTGAACGGCACGCTGGCCACCATGAACAAGGACTTCAGCGACAACCTGCACGGCATGGGCACGCAACTGGAAAGCGCCACCACAAAACTGGGCGACGTGATGGAAGCCGTCAAGACTGACCTGGGTTCGAACATCAAGACCATGAACCACGACTTCGGCACCAACCTGGTCAACATGACCACCAGCCTGGGACAGGCGACCGGGAATATTTCCAAGGCTATCGACAGCATGTCCGGCACCGTCAGCCAGGCCATGGAAGAAGTCGCCACCAACATGCAGAAAACTGCCATCGCGCAGGAAAAGACCACGCGGGAGTTCGAGATGGTCAGTGATAACCTGAATACGAACATCCTGGCGATCCAGGGCGTGGTGGAGAAACTGTCCAAGGACATTCTAAGCGGCCTTAAAGCCGTATCCGAAAGCGGCCAGCGCATGGTCTCGCTGGATCAACGTTACGGCAAAGTCTCGGAAATGCTGATCAAAGTCCCCGAGTCCCTCGACGCTCTGGCGAGCGTTGTCACGCGCCCACCCGTTGACCTGCAACCCCTGCTGCAATCCGTGAATCAATTGACGGGGGTTGCCAACAACATCAATAAATCAGTCACGGCCCGAAAAGCCGTGAAAGCCGTGAAAGCCTGAGCCCCCTCATGAAAGAGAAACCAAGCGAGTGGGTATCCATCTCTGACCTGATGGCTGGCGTAATGGCAGTGGTAATGCTGCTACTGGTGATGTCGGTATTGCAGAATCAATTTGCCGAACTCAAGCGCCAGGAAGAGCAAAACCAAGCGGGGGTGACTGAGCAGGAAAAGGTCACCGGTCTATTGCAGGAGATGAAAGCCGCCCTGGACGCACAGGGCGACTCCGGGTTGGTTTCGTTCGACCTCGCCGGCAACAAGATGACCCTGGGGGACAAGATGTTCGCCCGAGGCAGCGCGTGCCTGACGGATGAGGCCAAGCGCGAACTTCGCCTCGTCAGCCCACGCATCGCCACCTTCTTTGGCAGTTCGGGTGACGCCCAGATACTGGTGGAGGGGCATACCGACAATACACAGGTCGCACGCCCGGTGACTGACTTCGTCAAGTTCTGCACGGTCTACGACGACAACTTCACACTGTCTGCCGCAAGGGCCAGAGAGGCACGCAAGTTGATCATCGAACTCCTTGAACCAGGGCAGGCCAAGCGCGTCATCGTTGCCGGCTACGGGGATTCGCAGCCGCTGCCAGAACTTGATCCGGCGGACGAACACAATCGGCGCGTAGAAGTGCAGTTTGTGAATCGCCGGGATTCGAACAAGCGCATTTGAATCGGCCGCCGCGCCGCTGACAGACACTCTCTGTTGGCGACGCGGCACACCGCTGATCAGGAAAGCTAAGCGGTGCGGGCCTGGTAGGCGCCGATAAACTCATTGCCCCGCATCTCTACCGTCAACACGACCGGCGATTGCTGTTCAACCAGCAATTGCTGCATCTGCCCGATCTCGCTGATTGCGCCCGCCATAAACAACGGTAGCGTCTCCTCCTCCCACTCTCTTAACGACAGGCGATTCGCCTGGATCGTGGATTGAGAATCCAGGTAAGAGGAGAGATTTTTCGCCCGCGTCTCTACGGCGTCTTTGAAGCCAGACAAGTGCCCGTTCTCTCCCAGAAACTGACTCGTCACACGGCTCAGCGTCGTTTGACGTCGCTGAACCAGAGCGCTTTCGCCAGGAAATGAGGCCAGCAGTCGGCACGCCGCTAACCGGGTTCCCATACACAGTTTCCACTCTTCTGCGCGGGCGTCTGATTTGCTCTGCATCACTTTCAATGCAGCAGTCAATCCAGCCGTGGTTTCAAACATGCCGGGCGCTTTGTGCTCCGCCGCTTCCTTGGCCAGTGTGACCAGTTCGCCTTCCAACTGATTGTGGATCGAGCCCAGGTCCAACTCGATGTCTTCCAGCTTCTGCCTGATCGCCGGGCTCAACTCACCGGCCAGAACCAGCGGTGCAACCTGCGTCAGGTAATTCAAAGCGCCTTTGACAATGGACTTGCGTCCCTCGACCAAGAACGTCGAGATACCCTCGACGCCCGCCTGAATCTCACTCAACTTGGCGCTAATGTCGGCCAGGTGCTTTTGAGCCACCACGGCGGACGCGATCTGGAACATTGCTGCAGAACTGACCAGTTGCTGAAGCTTTTCAGGCTCAAACAACCTCGCATGTTCCTTGATATCTCCGCCTTGTCTCGAGAAGGCTCGGAAGCCGTTGCCATCCGCAGCCGCCGCGAGAGGACCGTCGATCACCACTTGCATGTATCGAGACTGGGCAACATCGTTCGCGACAATCAGATTGGGGAGTGTTTGCAGCAATGGACCCAAACGATCGATGCCCAAACGGGCCGCATCAACCTTTTCAACGCCGGCGGGAATGACCTGCTGCGCGGCCAACGTAACGCTCATCAACGGCTTTTCGGCGGACTTACCGATCAGCCAGGTTGGCAGGTCGTTGCCTCCAGTGTTTGGCTGCGTGAGGTTGTTTTCCATGACAGGCTCCAGATTCAAATGAGAGGGTTCATTGCGCCAGGCCTGCCCCGCATTCGCTGCAGAATTTACTGGTTTTAGGGGTGGGAACCTCACAGGACGGGCAAGTGACCAACGCGCTTTTTTGCCGAATGTAGGCGATCTGCACAACACAAGGCACCGTCACTCGATAGGCCTGACTCGTCAGTGTTTGAGCGCCGGCAATACCCGACAACGCTACGCCAATCGGACCGAAGGCCAGCCCCGCAGCACGACCCGCTACCAAGGTGGTGCCGGCGGCCAACGCACCACCCATTGCCAACCGTGCAAACGCGCCGGTGGCCAGAAGAGCGGCCTGTATGGCAGCAGGGCCACCGCGCCGTATCGCGGCCTGAATAGCAGCGTATGAAACGCCCAAGGGGCCCGTTTCATTTTGAAAGCCCTTGGAAAAGTCGGCCTGTTCCTGCGCCGACATTTTCTCCCAGGCATCGGACAGCAGCTTCTCCAACACCTTGAGCTCCATGCTCGCAACCGGTTCATTCTTGCCGCCAGTACCGCCCACATGACTGAGCACATCGGCGACGATCTCGGCATAGGGAACACCGTTGCGGCGGAACAGGTTGACGAAGCTATTACCGCCAAAATGTTGCAGCTCGCGAATCAGCAGGAGCAACACACCCCTGGAGAACTTGTTCTTCTTCTTTGCCGACTCCAGCGCTTCGCGTACCTCGCTGGCCATCGCCAACCGCCCCTTGCCAGAGTCGGTCAGGAAATCGACCAGCACGATTACATCGACTGGATCTGCATCGATAAGCATCTGCAGCAGATCACTGTCCCCATTGATATCAATCTCGCTTTCCATCAACCATCCCCTGGAGTCCGTTCATGCAAGCCGCAATCAGCGGCCGATTTATCCCTAGCTTATCCGCAGCGCGTGGGAAAACTTTAGCCCACGGCAACGCACGCATAACGGTATACGACCTCTACATGACCACTATGAGGATTGCTGGAAACCCAGATTGCGCAGACAAACGTGAAGGGCCTGGGTTTTATCGGTATGGATAGGTTCTCCTGATAATAATGCCGCGAACTATTCTGTGACCGGAATCAGCGCTTGCAGCAATTCCAGCTTTCGCTGCAACTGCGCGACATGCTCTCGCTCCGCCCGCAACGCCGACCGCAGCTCGCGGTTTTCCACTTCCCAGATCTGTGCCCAACGCAAATCCTTCTGATAATGGGCAACCATTTTCCAAAGCTCGCTCAACTTCAAACAGTGCTGTATCAGCACCAGCAGGATGACTCCCATCGCCACCAGTGCCCCCGTCGAAACCACTTCCGACATACTCATGTTTACGTCCTTTCCTGTCTTCGATAAATGCCGCTGACAGACAAACGATATGTAGTGATTCACGACAGGTCTAGAATGTAGACTTATACAGGTAAAGTATTCACACACATGGAGCGGGTATGAAACGCAAGCAATCCATCGAACAAGTGCGCTGGGATCTGGCACTTCGCTATCGCTTGATCGAGACAGTCGCCTGGTGGGAAGGCCGGCTGACCACGGGCCACTTGATCCAGAGCTTCGGCATCAGCCGCCAGCAAGCCTCCAAGGACATCAACACCTACATAAACGAACATGCGCCCCGAAACTTGACATATGACAAGCAGCGCAAAGGCTACGTACCCAGCAAACAGTTCAAACCGCTGTTCATCGATGACAGCGCCAGCGCCTACCTGCACCTGCTTTACCAGAACAACGAACGGGCGCCGCACATCGACGGGCTCGCCCTGGCCTATGCGCATACCAAGGTGCTCGAAGTGCCGGACCGGCCCATTCGGCCCGAAGTCCTGCGCCCATTGCTCGCGGCCTGTCGCGA
This sequence comes from Pseudomonas sp. Yb2C2, assembly GCF_052112325.1. Classification (NCBI taxonomy): domain Bacteria; kingdom Pseudomonadati; phylum Pseudomonadota; class Gammaproteobacteria; order Pseudomonadales; family Pseudomonadaceae; genus Pseudomonas; species Pseudomonas sp. Yb2C2. The sequence goes on from NZ_JAVAJK010000008.1 coordinate 8,034, forward strand.
CGGTTTGCGCCTGGAAACCGAGTACGTTTCGCTCAACACCCCAAACGTGGAAATCCGCCTGATTGCCCCGCACACCCTGGTGTACACCGGCATGCGCTGGCATGTACGCGCCTATTGCGAGAAGAACCGCCAGTACCGGGATTTTGTGTTGAGTCGCCTGCGAGGTGAGCCCGACCTGCTTGACGCGTCACAGAACACCCGGGAGCTGGACGAGGACTGGAATACCGAAGTACCGATCATCTTTACCCCCGATGGCCGCTTAAACGCCGCGCAGCAGGCAATCATCGAAACCGACTTCGGCATGACGGATGGGCAACTGGTGGTCGCCAGCCGCAAAGCACTGGTGAAGTATGTATTGCGCCGCTATCAGGTCGACCCGAGAAACCAGGCGACCAACCCGGAGGCCCAGCAGATCGTAGTCAGCAATATCAAGGAGCTACGGCCGTGGCTCATGCATGATTGAATGTGCGTTCACAGATTGACGCCCTGAGCCCCCAATCACCCCTCAGCCCCCTCTTCACCCTTGCCCAGGACATCTCCCCCGAAACCCTGCTGATCCAGGCCAGCGAAACCCTCGCCTCACTCAACGCCATGACCACCGACCTGGCCTTCGAGCTCGAAGGCGCCAACCGTCACAAACTACTGGCCACCCAACAATTGATCGTACTGGGTGAACTGTTGGTCGAGCGAGTGCTGGTACCCACCCAGGACGCGCAAACATTCCAGTAACAAAAATGGCCGAGGCGCTTTCAGCGTCTCGGCCATTTTATTGTCATTCACCGTAATACGCCGAGTCATAGAAGCCGATCAGCGTGGCCGACCGCATCGAGTGCTTCGAGCACCAGCAAACAGGTTTCCAATCTTAATCATTCTCAACACTCAAACTAGCAAGTTAGCCAACTAACTATTTTCAAACACCCACCTGAATAGTTGATCATCCGCGCCGCCATCGCTTTAACGATAAACCCGAAAATTATTTCTCCTTCACATATATTTTACATTCCCTTACATATGCTAGTGTCATTACAACATCAATGCTGTTCCAACCAGAATCAAGGGGTGTGTATGGCAGGTGTAATGGCATCCGTTAACAGCCGTACACAATTGGTCGGCCAGAACAGGCTGGAATTATTGCTATTCCGCTTCAACGACCAACAGCTGTACGGGATCAACGTCTTTAAAGTCAGGGAAGTTATCCGTTGCCCCAAGTTATCCCTACTACCAAAGTCTAATAACAATATTTGCGGTGTTGCCAATATACGCGGCGCTTGCATCCCTATTCTAGACCTTGCGATGGCAACAGGGCTGCCCGGCATCACGGATAAAGAAAGCGCGTTTATTATACTTACGGAGTACAACAACCGCGTTCAAGGTTTCCTGGTCTATGCGGTTGAACACATCGTCAATTTGAACTGGGAAGACATTCATCCGCCCCCCAAGGGCAGCGGCGACAACAATTACCTGACGGCCGTTACCCGTGCCGATGATCGTCTGGTCGAAATCATCGATGTAGAAAAGGTGCTGACGGAAATCTCGCCCTCGTCCGAAGAAATATCCATCGGCGTGGTGGATGACGCGGTCACCCAGCAGGCTCGACACCTGCGTGTGCTGACCGTGGACGACTCGATGGTAGCGCGTAAACAGGTGACCCGCTGCCTGGAGACGGTAGGCGTCGAGGTAGTCGCCTTGAACGATGGCCGCCAGGCGTTGGATTACCTTCGGGCCATGCTCGACGAGGGACGCAACCCGGACGAGGAGTTCCTGATGATGATTTCAGACATCGAAATGCCGGAAATGGACGGTTATACCCTGACCGCCGAAATACGCGGCGACCCGCGCATGGCCAAGTTGCATATCGTGCTGCACACCTCCCTGTCGGGCGGTTTCAACCAGGCCATGGTCAAGAAAGTCGGGGCCGATGACTTCCTGGCGAAGTTTCGCCCGGATGACCTGGCAAGCCGCGTAGTCGCGCGTATCAAAGCCGCGAGCCCGATCTGAAAGGTAAGACAACACTGCTCAAGCCAGGGAGGCTGATGAGACACGTATAAGAAGAACATCAACAGAGGGCATACCATGTTGAAGTGCAATGAACTCAATCTGCAGGCGCCTGACGGCGAGGCAAAGCCCTTCTGGCGGGACGGTGCACCCTCAGAGGGGCCGTGCGCCCTGGGCTGCGGCGCTCCGCCAGCCACCCAGCCCCCAACAGCTGCTCCGGTCATCGCCGTCGTCCCCACCTCCATGCAGGACGAGTTGGTCGCCGCACAGGAAATCTGTAGCCGCGCCAAGACCGCCGTTGTCGAAATGTTCGGCCATGCCCGCATGGGCCGGGCCCTGGAGCTTGAAGACGTCAGTGCACTGGTGGACGACATTTCGAGCTCGATCGCCCGCCATCCCAACGCCTTTATCAGCCTGGCACGCCTTAAAAGCATCGACGACTACACCTACATGCATTCGGTCGCCGTGTGTGCGTTGATGATTGCCCTGGGCAATCAATTGGGCCTGTCCTCCGCACTGATTCGTCGGGTCGGGATGGCCGGGTTGCTGCACGACATCGGCAAAATGGCCATACCAGGTGCCATCCTCAACAAGCCTGGCCGGTTGAGCAGTGACGAATTGCAGTTGGTGCGCACCCATCCACGGGAGGGGGAGAAAACCCTGCTGGCGGCCTCGCAGATGTGCGAAATGGTCGTGGATGTGTGCCTGCATCACCACGAAAAGTTCGACGGTAGCGGCTACCCCCATCAATTGGCGGGTGACCAGATCAGCCTGGTGGCCCGGATGGCTGCGGTATGCGATGTCTACGATGCAATCACCTCGGACCGTTCCTACAACCAGGGCTGGGACCCCGCCGTCGCCATCCAGCAAATGTCCACATGGGACGGACACTTTGATGACGAAGTATTTCGTGCATTTTTGAAGTCCGTGGGTATTTACCCGGTCGGTTCTATTGTTCAATTGAAAAGTGGCAGTATCGGTGTCGTCATAGAGCAACATCCCGACTCTTTATTGATGCCAAAAATCAAAGTGTTTTTCCTGCCCGTTCTAAATATCTATGTAACGCCGAAAATAATAGACCTGAGTGATCCCGCACAATCCGATCGAATTGTCGCGAGAGTACCGCCCCAGCGTTACGGTTTTAAAAACACCGAGCATTTATGGCTCGATGAAGAGATGCCAAAAGAGCATTAAGCAAACTCAGCGCTGTACCGCATGCATATGCCTAAGCAGCCAATGATAGAACACTATGCCTTGCGCCAAGAAAGTACCGGAATGTCGACATTCGATGATGTTGGCAACTATTAGCATGGGCAGGAAACATCATGAAATTCAACTCATTGCAGACTCGAATCTGTTTCACCGCCGGGCTCTGCCTGTTTATCTCTTGCGCGAGCCTGGTGTTATATGGCCTGTATTCCTCGAATGCCAACCAAGCTTTTGTGGGTGCTGAAGTTTCAACCCTGATTGAAAGCGCCACCATCCGCGAAGTGCAAAACCTGGCTGAGTCGCGTGCCAATGCCATCCAGGCAAAACTGCAGAACGCCTTGGACTCGGCACGCACAATGGCCAATACCCTGGGAGCGAGTAAAAGTGCCCAGAGCCCGCTGAGCCTGGGCCGCGAGCAGATCAATACGATGCTGCTCAGCGTGCTCAAGGACAACCCCGACTTCAACGGCACGTATTCATGCTGGGAGCCGGACGCGCTGGACGGCCAGGACCAAGCCTTTCGTATCAATGAAGGCGGTAACAACCCGTTGACGGGCCGCTTCACGCCTTACTGGACACGCAGTTCAGACGGCCATATCGCCGTGCAACCGCTGGTTGAGTACGATTCCGATGCCCGCCACCCCAATGGTGTGCTGAAGGGCGGCTGGTATTCCGGCCCGCGGGACACCCAGAAAGAAAGCGTGCTGGACCCACTTCCCTACGTGGTGCAAGGCAAAAATGTGTGGTTGACCACGCTGTCGGTACCTATCACCGCCAATGGCAAGTTCTACGGCGTGGTCGGTGCAGACTTCGACATTTCGTTTATCCAGAAACTCAGCGAGCAAATGTCCGCCGACCTGTATGGCGGCAAAGGCTCCGTGTCGATCCTGAGCAATCAAGGGTTGGTGGTGGCCGACAGTAAACGCCCGGAACTCATTGGCCAGTCATTGAAAGCGTTGTTGCCCGGCTCTTGGGAGAACGTGTTGAGCAATGTACAGAAGGGTCAGGGAGACAGCCGGTTCAACCCGGATTCCCAGGAAATCGAAGTGCAGATGCCGATCAACCTGGGCCGCACCGGCAAGCCCTGGGCGATCGTGATCCATCTGCCCAAGGCGGTGGTCATGAGCCAGGCCATTGCCCTGGAGCAGGAACTGCAGTCACGCGGCGTCAAGAGCAGCATCTGGCAGGTCTCGGTCGGCGTGGGTATCTCCTTGCTGGCATTGCTGGCGCTGTGGTTCGCCACGGCGAAAATCGTCGGTCCGATTCGTGAAGCCGCCGCCCTGGCCGCCAACATCAGCCTGGGTGATTTCTCGCGTCGGCTGGTGCAAAAATCTGAAGATGAAGTGGGCCAGTTGTCCTTTGCCTTGAACGATATGTCGGAAAGCCTGCAACGCCAGGTGCGCGTGGCCGAGCGAATTTCCGAAGGGGACCTGGATCTGGAAGTGCGCCTGTCCTCGCCCAATGACACCCTGGGCAAGTCGTTGGAAAAAATGGTCGGCAACCTGAACACCTTGATTTCCCAGGTGCAGGCCAGCGCCACGCAAATCACCGGCAGTTCCGCGCAGGTCACCGAGTTGAGCCAGTCGCTGTCCGACGGCGCGTCCAATTCTGCCTCGTCCATCACTGAAATCAGTGCGGTGATGACCCAGATGGCAGCGCAAACCACCGACAACGCCGCCAATGCGAAAAAGGCCGACGAGCAATCCCAGGCTTCCCGCGCCGACGCCGGGGAAAGTGACAAGTTGATGAGTGAATTGATCGCCGCCATGGCGGAGATCGACAACTCGGGCAAAGACATCACGGCCATTATCACCACCATCGACAACATCGCCGCTCAAACCAATCTGCTGGCGCTGAACGCGGCCATCGAGGCCGCCCGTGCCGGCGAACTGGGCCGTGGCTTTGCAGTGGTCGCCGATGAGGTCAGGAGCCTCGCCGCCCGCAGCGCCGAAGCCGCCCAGCAAACCGCCGCGCTGATTGCAGATTCCTCGACCAAGACCCAGCGCGGCATGATCATCGCCGGCCGCACAGCCGACTCGTTGAGAAATATCGTTACCGGCACCAGCACGGTGTCCAGCCTGGTGTCGTTGATCTACCAAGCCTCCAGTGAACAGGCTTCCGGCCTGCAGCAGGCGAGCATCGGCCTGGAGCAGATCGACGAAGTCACCCAGCAGAATCAGGTCAACTCCCAACAATGCGCGGTGGCGGCCAAGAATCTGTCGGAACGGGCCAGTTCCATGCAACAGGGCCTGAGCCGCTTCAAAGTCAAAGCCTCGTAATGCCTCACGCGAAGCCAGGGGGAACATCAACCTCCTGGCCCAGCGATATAAACCCACTCCCATTCATGAAATATTAAGAATCGCCTCCCTATACTCACCGATTGCGAGCCGTTCCCCCGAACGGCCTTCTGCCTCGGTAGCCAGACTCCATGACGCGCCCCGCTCCCCTGCTGCTCCTGCTTGCTGCTCTGTTGTTCTTCTTTGCCCTGGGTAACCACGAACTGCAAGGCTCCACCGAGGCCCGTGTCGCGGGGATCGCCATGGCCATGCACCTGGACAATGACTGGGTCGTGCCGCAACTGTTTCGTGAACCCTTCCTGGAAAAACCGCCCCTGAGCCTGTGGCTGGACGCCGGAGCGATTCGCCTGTTCGGCGGCACGCCTGGGGCGGTCCGCCTGGCCTCGGCATTTGCCGGTCTGTTCAGCGTGATGCTGTTCTATTCCATGCTGCGCCGGTTCGGGCGCCCGAAAACATTGGCCCTCAGTGCGGCGCTGATCCTGGCGACCATGGCCAGCTACTGGAGCAATGTGCGTGGCGTGGGGGAAGACTCACTGCTCAGCCTCGGCGTGACCACCGCGCTGCTGGCGTTCTACCAGGCGATGCGGCCTGAGTCCGAGCGCCAAGGCTCGACGACCTGGGCCTGGGCGCTGTTTACCGCCGGCATGGTGATCGCCACCTTGAGCAAAGGCGTACTGGGCCTGGCGATGCCGGGCATCGTGATTTTCGTGTACCTGGCCAGCACCAGCCTGATGGGCAAGCGCCTGCGCCTCGCCGACTGGCTCAAGCCGGCGCTGTTCACCCTGTTGGCATTGGTGCCGCTGATGATCTGGTTGTGCTTCCTGTTCCAGCGCGGCGGGATGCAGGCCGTGGGCGAAGTACTGTGGACCAACAGCGTCGGGCGCTTCAGCGGCTCGTTCGTAGAGGCCGGGCATTACGAGCCGTTCTACTACTACATCGCCAAGCTGCCCGAGGCCTTCCTGCCGTGGAACATCCTGGTGTACCTGGGCCTGTGGCACTTCCGGAAAAGCCTGGTGCGTAACCGCTACCGCCTGTTTTTCAGCGTATGGCTGGTGGCGCAATTCACCCTGCTGACGCTGGCCTCAAGCAAGCGCACGGTTTACTTGATGGCCCTGACACCGGCCGCCGCCGTACTGGCCGCCGAATACGCCCGGGTGTTGCTGGAATGGCTCAAGGACCACAAGCCGGCGCTGTACCGCTACCACCGGCATGTGATCGGCGGCGTCTTCAGCCTGCTCATCGCCTGCTATCTGGTGACCGCATTCTGGTTCGCGCCAAAAGCTGACGCGCGCCAGTCATTCGTACCGGTGATCAGTCAGGTCCAGGCACTGCAGGCGCAAGGCAAGGAAGTCGCGCTGTTCCAGCCCAACGAGCGGATCGCGGGGGCCGGCGTGTTCTATATGAAGAGTTACCTGAGGATCCTGCAGACGGAACCCGAACTGCACAGCTACCTTGCGGCCCAGCCCGGCAACGTTGCGCTGCTGGACCATACCAACGACTTGACCACCAAGGTCACGGTGATCAAGGAGATGGCCATCAACCGCCAGCCCTACTACTTCATCGAGCAGTAAGGCCAGCGCAGGGCATCAGTGCTTGGTGACCTTGTCCAGGTAACCCATGGCGAACGCCGAGATCACGAAGGTCATGTGAATGATCACGTACCACATCAGGTGTTGCGGATCGACGTTCTTGGCGTCCATGAAGATGCGCAGCAAGTGGATGGAGGAAATCGCCACGATGGAGGCCGCCACTTTCATCTTCAGCGACGAAGAGTCCATGGTGCCCAGCCAGTTGAGCTTTTCCTTGTTTTCATCGATGTCCAGCTGCGAGACAAAGTTCTCGTAGCCGGAAATCATCACCATCACCAGCAAGCCGCCGACCAGGGCCATGTCGATCAACGACAGCAGCACCAGGATCAGCTCGGACTCGGCCATCGAGAACACGCTCGGCAGCAGGTGAATCACTTCCTGGAAGAATTTCAACGCCAGCGCCAGCAACCCGAGGGACAGGCCGAAATAGATAGGCGCCAGCAGCCAGCGCGAGGCGTACATAGCATTTTCGATAAAGCGTTCCATTGGATCTCACACAGCATGGCTAGAAATGGCGGCGAGTATACCAGCCGCTATAAGACACCTGTAACCACGAGAAAACTGACCTGGGCGGCATCTGTAAGAGAATTTTTCTGCTAGTGTCGAGCCCAATAACTCGGCTCGATGACGTCGGACAGGAAAAAACTCAGATGATGGATGTGCGATCCCCTTTGGCCAGCGTTGGCCTGTGCGCCGCCTTGTTGCTGGCCGGCGGCTGTTCCCCAAGCGATGAGCAGAAACAGGCCACCCTCGAAGAGAAAACCGCGAAGTTCGAGCAGTCCCTCGACAGCATCCAGGATCCGAAACTGCGCGACGCCATTGCCGACCTCGGCGGCTCGCTGCTGCTGCTGGAACGGGCGCGGGTCAAGCTCGCCACCAAGCCCATCGAGGCCGAATACGGCGAGGACACCCTCGCGCTGCTCAAGCACTACCCCACGCCGCAAGGGCTGGTGGACACCTACATCAATGGCTTGTTCGTACTACGCAAAGCCTCACATTCCGACTACCTGACCGATCTGCAGCCGGTCTTCCCATTCAACTTCAATGTGCCGGACCAGTTCCCCTTCCCCCACGGCCTGGAATGGCAGTCCGTCACCTTGAGCAACAACAAGGTCGTGCCGTTCCAGCCGGAATGGTCCGAAACCGATCCCGGTATCCAGTTGAGCCCCAGCAGCTCCAACCTGACCAACCCGGATGACCTGACGGTCACCTACCCGTTTATCGATGGCATCGAGACGGAAAACAAAAGCCAGCCGCAACCCGTTCGCCTCAAAGGCGCAGTGGAAGTGATCGCACCGGGCAAAGTGCTGACCCTCGACTTGTCGAAAAAGGACGTGGGCCACAAACGCACCGAAGGCAATATCACCGTCAACCTGCTGCTCCTGGAGAAGAACTACGCCGAAATCGAACTGACCAACAGCCAACCACTGGCCCCCGAAGTGGGTGACGAATCGCCTAACCCCTTGCTGGTACAGGCGCGGGACAGCACCGGGCAATTCCTCACACGCTCGGGTTCGATCAACGAAAGCAGCGCGCAAGTCGAGTTCTACCAGAAGCAGTTGGCCGAGATGCAAAAACAGAAGGCCTGGTCCGATGGGTTTGAAAAGCAACTGGTCGATGAGCAGAAAGCCTTCGAACACAAGCAGAGCAGCCATTACGCCAAGGTCTATTTCAATGGCCTGATCGACACCCTGCAGATCAATGTGCTGGATTTCTCCACGGCCACGGTCACCCGCAAGGACCTCGACCTGCCGGTCCTGCGCTTCGACAAGAACAGCCTGGAAAAAACCGTACAAGCCTTGCCCATGCCGGTCACCGTGTACGACGACGGCGCCGCCAGCTGGCTCAAGGACGCCTCGTTGACCGAGGAACAACTGAAGAACAGCGTCACCATCAGCCAGTCCGTCGAAGACGCCAGCGCCGCCCATATCGTGTTCGACCACCCATTCACCTTCAATGACGACTTGGTGGGCAGCGAGCGCAACAGCAGCGAATCACCGGTGACGTTCTTCACTGCCGATGAGAAAGGTGAACGCGGCGAGCCCATCGAATTGCCGACCGAGGCGTATGAATTGAACCCGGCCCGCGGCACCCTCACCTACGACCTCAACCTGTTCCCGGAAAACCCGGCGTTTGTGGTGGGTTCGATCCCGCTGTTCCTGGCGACTATCGAGAAAGGCGACATCGATGCGGCCAAGCTGCCCAAGGGGTTGTCGCTCAAAGACAACGCACTGATCGTCGACCAAAAGGAGTTCCCGGCCGACAGCTGGCGCTTCTATGCCAAGGACGCCAGCGGCAACTACCTCAAGGAAATCCTCGGCGTCAGCCATCGCGCCGAGGAATACGGCACGGCCTTGTTTGACGTGCATTACTTCTACGGCCAGCCGACGGCACTGGAAAGCTACCAGCGCACCGAACTGAGTACCGTGCAATACGGCTTTGAGGTCAAGCTGGACAAACCCGAGAGCAAATAACCGCGCCTACAGCGCCAGTTGCTCATGGCTGCCATTGAGCTGCCGCAGATGGGCCTGCATGTGCAGGCACCAGATCTGCGGGTCACCCGCCAGCTCATAGCCGTGCAGGGTCAGGCTGTCGACGATCGATTGCAGCATGCTTTCTGCCACGAAGGGCCCATGAAACGGGCCCTGGGACTTGATTGTGGAAGGCTGCTCACCCGTCATTCCGGCGGCAAACAACAAGGCCCACATCCCGTTATCCCCCGCGAGCGGGCGAACGGAACATTCGATTCGGGTAACCAGGCCGAAGCACTGGCGGGTAAGGCAAAGGTTGCGCGGCATGGCGGCGACCCTCGGTAGATCGGTGTTCAGCCTCAACCTATGGCGAGGCTGTTTCTATCCAGCGACTCCTGTGGATATCCCTACGCTCAGAATAGAATAAAAACACGACAAACCAAGGCTGTAGGGACCAACGGGCGTTGGCCCCTCGGAAGGACGTCAATTTAGTGACGCAACCAGGTCCAAATGTGGGAGGGGGCTTGCTCCCGATGCAGTGTGCCAGTCGACATCTACATGACTGACCTATCGCAATCGGGAGCAAGCCCCCTCCCACATGTTTGATCCGGCCTGGCCTCAGAACTCAGGTGGGCTTGGCTTCGGCCAGCGCCTGCTGCGCCAGCTCCTTCTCCGCTTCCTTCAGGTCTTCCTCGCTGATCATCTCGGCAATCGCGCGCAAGCGCTCGACCACGCGGGCATTGACCGTGCCTTCCGGGAACTGCCCCTCGGCGTCCGGCTCACCGGCATCCTCGCCCACCAGAAGGCTCAATGCCTCGTCGGCCTGCCGCACCGCATAGATGTGGAATTGCCCGGCGCGCACGGCCTGCAACACCTTCTCATCCAGCATCAACGTGGCCACGTTGGCCTGGGGAATGATCGCCCCTTGCTCGCCGGTCAGACCGCGGGCTTCGCACAGGCGGAAGAAGCCTTCGATCTTCTCGTTGACCCCGCCCACGGCCTGCACTTCACCAAACTGGTTGATCGAACCGGTGATCGCGAAGCACTGCTTGAGCGGCGTCTTCGACAAGGCCGAGATCAACGTGCAGGCCTCGCCCAGGGACGCGCTGTCACCGTCCACGTAACCGTAGGACTGTTCCAGCGCGATACTCGCCGAGATCGCCAGCGGAAATTCCTGGGCATAGCGGCTGCCCAGGTAACCGGTGAGAATCATCACGCCTTTGGAGTGAATCGGCTGCCCGAGGTTAACTTCACGCTCGATGTCGACGATTCCGCTGCCGCCCGGGTACACCGTGGCGGAAATCCGCGCCGGCACACCGAACGCCGAGTCGCCGACCTCCAGCACCGTCAGCCCGTTGCACTTGCCGACCGCCGCGCCGGCGGTGTCGATCAGGATCACCCCGGCGAGCATATCGTCGAGAATCCGCGCCGACACACGCCCGGTGCGCGTGGCCTTGGCCTTCAGCGCACGCTCGATATGGCCGGCATCGGTCATCTCATCGCCCGCCAGGTGCCGGATAAAGTCCGCTTCGCTGACCAGCTGGAACAAATCCCCAATACGCGCCGACAAACGGCCCTGGTGCTCCGCCAGCCGTGCGCTGTAGGTGGCCAGCCGCGCCACCGCGTCCGAAGTCAGCGGCGCCATGCCTTCTTCCGAAGTGCGGGTCTTGAGCAACTGGGCGAACTGCTCCAGGCTCTCGTCCACCATCGGAATATCTTCGTCGAAATCCACCAGCACCCGGAACATCTCCTGGAAGTCCGGATCGGCGTCCTGCAGCGCGTAATACAACTGGCGCGAACCGATGATGATGACCTTGACCTGCAATGGGATCATCTGCGGGTTAAGGGTCACGGTGGCCAGGCGGCCCAGTTCGCCCAGGGGCGATTCCATCTTCAGCTTGCGCGACTGCAAGGAACGCTTGAGGGCGTCCCACACAAACGGCTCGCTGAGCATCTTCTCGGCTTCAAGAATCAGGAACCCGCCGTTGGCACGGTGCAAAGCGCCCGGGCGCAACTGGCGATAGGTGGTGTACAGCGCGCCCTGGTCGGTGCTGTATTCGATACGGCCGAACAGGTTGTCGTAGGTCGGGTGCGGTTCAAACACCACCGGCGCGCCACCGTTGACCGGATGGCCCACCACCAGGCTCGGGCAGTATTGCTCTTCGAGCAGCTTGCGGGCCTGGGCGTCGGTCTTGGCGTCGTCCACCAGTTGCTCGACCACGGTTTTCAGCAGGTACACCTGCATGGCCTGCAGGTAACCGCAGACACCGGCGTTCTCCGCGTACTTTTCCGACAGCGGTGCGAGCAAAGGCTGCAAGGCCAGGGTGATGGTTTCTTCGTTGAACTGGCGCAGTTGGTTATTGGACTCGCGCTTCCACTGGGGCAGGCTGGCCAACTCCTCGTTGAGGCGTTCTTCCAGCTCGGAAATATCCGTGTGGAAACGCTCGCGATCCACTTCCGGCAGCTGGGAGAACTCGGCCTCATCCAGGGCCTTGCCGTCGAGCATCGGGGTGAAGGCGATGTTGGAACTGTCGCGGTACAGCGCCACGTCCTTTTCCAGGGCCAGGCGCTCGATCACGTCCAGGGCCTTGTCATAGCGCTGGTTGAAAGCGCGGTCGATGGCACTCTTGCGCTGTTGATAAGTCGGGTGTTCGAACACCGCCGGGAAGGTCGCGACGAGGTTGTCGACCAGGCCATTGATATCGGCAATGAACGCCGCCGCACCGCCGCCTGGCAATTCCAGGGCGCGGGGTTCGCGAGGCTCGTCAAAATTATTCACATAGACCCAGTCCGCCGGGGTCTGCAGGCGCTTGCCCTCGGCTTTCAGGTAGCGTTTGACGAACGAAAAGCGGCCGGTACCCGGCTCGCCCATGACAAATACGTTGTAGCCGGGGCGCGGCATGGCCACGCCGAACTGCAACGCTTCAACCGCACGTTCCTGGCCAAGCACACCGCGAAAGGGCTCCAAATCATTGGTGGTCGAGAAGCTGAACTGTTCAGCGGAGAAAGGGCGAGTCAGCGCTTCGGGCGCTAGACGCAAGCTGGCAGCAACAGGATCAGGCATCGGGCTTCCTTACATCAGGCGGGGCAGATGACGGCATTCTGGCTCCCTGTTGCGCGCTCTGGCAAGGCGCGCCGTTGGGAAACCCTGGACACGGGAGGCGCCCTGCAAAAAAAATCGCGACATTGCTGATTGTTTTATAAAAACACACGGAACCCTTGGAACGTGCCTAAACTCCAAACTGCGCGGGTTGGACTAATAACCGATCCCGAGGGCGCTATGAAGTGCCTGAACCCTTGTCCATTGGTTTGCACACAAAGAGAACAAAGCTATGAAACGGATCCTTCTCGGTACTCTCTTCACCGTCGTCTCCCTCAATGCAATGGCTGAAGCACCAGGTGGCCCGAACTGCGGTTGGGGCAACATGTTGTTCGAAGGCCAGCGCGGTACTCCAGCTCACTTCCTGGCTTCCACCACCAACGGTACTTCGGGTAACGCCACCTTCGGCATGACCTCGGGCACCAACGGTTGCAGCACCAACAGCGCGCTGACCTACGGCGGCAAGTCCTGGATTGCCATGAATGGCATGATGAACGAGCTGTCCGAAGACATGGCCAAGGGTAATGGCGAAGCACTGACCACCTACGCCGTGGTACTGGGCGTTGCTCCGGAAGATCGCGAGCACTTCGCTGCCGTGGCTCACGAACACTTCCAGCAAATCTTCAGCAAGGCCGATGTGACCGCTGAAGACGTGCACAACAACACCCTGGCTGTACTGAAAGGCGATGCCCGTCTGGCGAAATACGCTACCCAGGCTTAAGCTCGTCCTGCCCGCGCCTACCCAGGCGCGGGTTTTATTTTTGGACCCGCCTCTCCTTGGGTCTCTCTAATTTCCGACTTAAGTTGCCCCTATGCTCAAACGCTTTGCCTGGATGGCACTCTTTGCCTGCGCCCCGCTGTACGCGGCACCGCATCTTGATGATCAACGTTTGCAGCAATTGGCCAATGATCCGTTCTGGCTTTCTCTGGGCCATTACGAAGCCGGCAAAGTCAGTGGCTGGCGCAGCTATGTCAGTGAAAAGAAATTCTTCCTCGCCGCCGATGGCGCCCACCACCCGGATGCAGAACTCAAGGCCACCGTTGAAGCGCTTTACGCTCCGGCCAGCCTGGGTGAAAAACACGCTCAATGCGTTTACCCCGCACGTACCCGCTGGCTCAAGGATCAGTTGCACCTCACTGACCTGCCCGCCGTGGACTGCAAGGAATTCAAGCAATGGTTCAAGGACGTCGCGCCCCATAGCGCGGTGATGATCTTCCCGGCGGCCTACCTCAACAGTCCGTCGTCGATGTTCGGCCATACCCTGTTGCGTATCGACCAGGCCGACGTGCAGAGCAACAAGACTGCGCTGCTCAGCTACGCGATCAACTTCGGCGCCTACATCGAAGGCTCGGACAACAGCATCCTCTACGCATGGAAAGGCCTGATGGGCGGCTACCCCGGCCTGTTCGCCCTGGTGCCCTACCAGGAAAAACTCTCCGAATACCGCAGCCTCGAAAACCGCGACCTGTGGGAATACCGCCTCAACCTCACCCAGGTCGAGACCGAGCGCATGGTCGAGCACGTGTGGGAGCTCAAGCAGATCCAGTTCGACTACTTTTTCTTCGATGAAAACTGCTCCTATCGCCTGCTGGAACTGCTGCAAGTGGCGCGCCCCGGCCTGCGCCTGACCGAGCAATTCCCGCTTACCGCGATCCCCACCGACACGGTCAAGGCCGTGAAGGATGCGGGACTGGTGGAAAAGATCGACTACCGCCCCTCCCGCGAGCGCGAGTTGCTGGAGCGTGCCAAGCCGCTGAACAGCGACGAGCAACAATGGGTACTGAAGGTCAGCGACGACCAGCAACAACTGCAGGAACCGGCCTTTAAAGCGTTGCCTCGCGAGCGCCAGGCCCTGATCATCGACGCCGCCTACCGCCTGGGCCGCTACCGTGCCAATGGCCTCGAGCGCGACACCGCGCGCTCCCAACGCAGCTTCGAACTGCTGCGCGCGATCAACCAGAACCCCGCGCCCGACCTGACGATCACGCCCCCCGGCCTGCCCGAAAACGGCCATGAGTCCCGCACCTGGCAAGCCGGCATCGGCACCCGTGGCGACAAGGCCTTCGGCGAATACGGCCTGCGCATGGCCTACCACGACCTCAACGACAACGCCGAAGGCTTCCCCCTCGGCGCCCAGATCGAAATCCTGCAGATGAAACTGCGCCAGTACGAAGGCAACCACTGGCAACTGCAGCAACTGGACCTGGCCACCATCCGCTCCCTGACCCCGCGCAACGCCTTGCTGCAGCCGTGGTCCTGGCAAGTCACCGGTGGCCTGGAGCGGGTGCCCGGTAAACACGACGACGACACCCTGGTCGCCCACGTCAACGGCGGCGCCGGCGGCACCTGGCAACTGCGCGACGACATGCTCGGCTTCGCCCTCGGCACCGTGCGTGTGGAACACAACAACGACTTCAACGAAGCCATCTCCCCCGCTGCCGGGTTCAATACCGGCGTGCTGTGGAAAAACCCCCTGGGCAACTTGAGCCTGGAGGCTAAAGGAGACTTCTTCACCAATGGCGAGGTACGTCGCAGCCTCAGCCTGAACCAGCAGTGGGAACTGTCCCGCAACCTCGGCCTGCGCCTGAGTGCACAGCGCGAGTACAGCCACTTGTCGACGCCGGTGAATGAAGTGATGCTTGAGGTGAAGTGGTATCACTACTGACTAACACCTTTTGTCAGCATTGCCCGCACAATCAGGAGTTCACTCGACATGGCCGTTACCTGCACCACCCTTGAAGAAGTTCGAAACAACATCGACCGCCTCGACCAGCAAATCGTCACCCTGCTGGCCGAACGCGGCCGCTACGTCTCCCAGGCGGCACGCTTCAAAAAAGATACCGATGGCGTCAAGGCCCCGCAGCGGGTCGAGCAGGTGATCGCCAAGGTGCGGGATCTGGCGCAGACCGTGGGTGCCAACCCCGAGGTGACCGAGCAGGTCTATCGCGCAATGATCGCGGCGTTTATCCAGCAGGAATTGGCGGAACATTCAGTCCTGACGAAAGCAGGAAAGCCACAAACCTAATTCATAAAACTGACCTGCTCAGAATTTTCAAACTTTTGCCTGCAAGTACAAATTACTATTCGGCTTCCAACCTATTGATAAATAGGCAGGAAATTTCCGACAATTTTTTAGCTTTTTTCAGTCGAAACAAACTGTCTCTCACTCCATTTTCTTTGTGAGGATTTGTGTCTAGTATCGAATGGCAGTCAATTTGCCATCACATCTATACACGGATTCGAATAGGGTAAGAGGCTTATATGGAATTTTTTGAAAAGCTCACCAATCTGGCAGCAAAAGTTCGGTTGCAAGGCCCCGCCATCCAAACAGAAGAAGCAACAAAAAACGCTTTCGTAATGCCTTTTATCAACACGGTTTTGGGTTACGACGTGTTTGATCCACAGGAGGTAACGCCTGAGTTTGTCTGCGACATAGGGACAAAAAAAGGCGAAAAAATCGACTACGCGATTATGAAAAACGGAGAGGTTCAAATACTCATCGAATGCAAAAAAATCGGCGAGTCATTGAGCATTAATCACGCATCACAGCTGTTTCGATACTTTCACGTCACAAGCGCAAGAATCTCAATTCTCACGAACGGCCAGGTCTACAGGTTTTTCACCGACCTGGATGCACCTAATAAAATGGACGAAAAACCATTTTTAGAATTAGATTTGCTGGACATTGATGAGTACTCCGTACCGGAGCTGATAAAGCTTACAAAGTCGGCCTTTGATGTCGACTCAATCATCAATGCTGCGGGGGAGTTGAAATACGTCAGCCAGCTAAAGAAGCTTATTGGCGCCCAAGTCAGTAAACCTGAAGACGACTTCGTGAAATTTTTCGCATCCCGCGTTTACGAGGGAGCAATCACGCAGAAAGTCCGTGAGCAATTTTTCGAACTGACACGAAAAGCGTTAGCTCAGTTTCTGAATGACCAAATCAATGACCGGCTCAAGTCAGCTATGAGCGGCGCCATTCAGCCGACGGTAGCGTCACTGACCATGGCGAACAGCACAAATGTCGACATTCAGGATCGAGACGAGTCAGAAGATAAAATCCTGACAACGCTTGAAGAGCTTGAGGGCTATCACATCGTTCGGGCTGTCGTCCGCTCCGTTGTCGATGCCAAAAGAATTGTTCAACGAGACACCCAAAGTTATTTTGGCATCCTGCTGGACGACAACAATCGTAAACCGATTTGTCGCCTTCACTTCAACAGAAGTCAGAAATACCTCGGAATATTCGACGAGGAGAAAAATGAGACTCGGCATGCTATCTCATCCATTGATGAGATTTATGAGTACGCCGATCAGTTGAAAAGGACCGTGGGCTATTACGCCTGAAGGCCAGATTAGATCGAGCAACACTTATTCAATACGAGTGAAATCTGTGGCGAGCGGGCTTGTCCCGCGTTGGGGTGCGAAGCGCCTCTGATGAAGACAAATGTGGTGTATCAGACACTCCTCTGCGCCTGGTTTTGGGGCTGCTGCGCAGCCCAACGCGGGACAAGCCCGCTCACCACAAGAATGCGCGTGCCTGAAATTATTTATGCAAGACTCAAGACTTTAGTGTGAAATTTTAACTCTTTAAAATCAGTGAGTTATTTTAAGTTTGATAAGAGCTTGCTTCCGCTGGGCTGCGCAGCAGCCACCGAACCAAGCGAAGCGTTCCTACCGAAAAAATATCCACCGTCAGCATTGGGGCAGCTTTGCGGTCCTACGGAAGCCAGCGCCCTCGCCACAGTTTCAGTGCCCACCGCTCGATCTCATCGTGCTCCACACCTTTCTCACACCCCTTTCACGCCTCCCCGACAAATCCCTATCTAGACTTCCCCTATCAGCCGTGAAACGGCCAGGGAGCAAGCAATGTGGCGGTATGCAGTAATGCTGTGTGCGGTGGTGTGGCTATCGGGTTGCCAGTCAACCCATCAGGAATTGCTGGCTCGGGGCTATCCGCCCGCCTTTGCCGATGGTTTTGACGATGGGTGCAGCAGCGGCCGCCAGGCGGCGGGGGTGATCACCGGGGTGTTTCGCAAAAACGTGCCGCGTTACCTGAAAGACCGGGTCTACGCCGAAGGCTGGGAGGATGGTTTTCGCCAGTGCAAGGCCATGCGCGAGAACGAGGAGCTGCGCGACTACAAGGACAATCACTGGGATGACCGTGAACGCGCCTGGCAACAGGAGAAGAACCGGGATGCTGCGCGGGCCTATCGCTCGCAATAGGTCGCTTTCAGACATTCATCGAAACTAAAGCGCGGCGAACATGGCCCAAGCTCCATAGAGGGAGAACGTCATGAGCCGAGCTTTTGTAAATGAGGACAACGCCGCCGCCCAGGCCGATCAGCCGGTGGAGCGCCAGGTCAGTGAGCAGCCCAATCGCCTGACCGCGCAAGGGTTGGCGCAATTGCAGGCCAAGGTTACGCAGCTACAAGCCGCGCACAGCGCCGAGTCCGCCAAGGGCGAACAGGCCGATAAGCAGCGCCAGGCCGACCTTGAGCGAGATTTGCGCTACTTCAACCAGCGCGTGCAAAGCGCCCAGGTGGTGGCGCCCGCTACGTCTACCGACAAGGTGCAGATCGGCAACTGGGTGACGTTCGCCAATGAGCATGACGAGCAGCAGCGCATTCAATTGGTCGGGGAAGACCAGGCCGATGCCGGCGCCGGCCTGATCAACTGGGGCTCGCCCCTGGGCCGTGCCTTGCTGGGCGCCCAGGTGGGGGACGAGGTACTGTGGAAGCGCCCCGTCGGCGACCAGTTGATCGAAGTGCTGCGCATCGAGGCCGAGGCCTAGACGATGCCTTGGGCCAGCATCGCGTCGGCAACCTTGACGAAGCCCGCAATGTTCGCGCCCTTCACGTAGTTGATCCGACCGTTCTCTTCACCGTAGTGCACACAGGCATGGTGGATCGACTGCATGATGTTGTGCAGCTTGCTGTCCACTTCACCGGCGGTCCACAACAGGCGCATGGCGTTCTGCGACATCTCCAGGCCGCTGACGGCGACGCCGCCGGCATTCGATGCCTTGCCCGGCGCAAACAGGATGCCCGCCTCGATAAAGATATCCACAGCCTCAAGGGTGGTCGGCATGTTGGCGCCTTCGGCCACGCAGATGCAGCCGTTGCGCAGCAGCGTGCGGGCCGCTTCGGCGTCGAGTTCGTTCTGGGTAGCGCATGGCAGGGCAATGTCGCAGGCCAGCTCCCAAGGGGTTTTGCCGGCGCGGAACTCCAGGCCGTAACGGCCGGCCAGTTCGCTGATGCGCCCGCGCTGCACGTTTTTCAGCTCCAGCAGCGCCGACCATTGTTCCTCGGTCAAGCCGCTTTCGGCGTAGAGCGTGCCTTCGGAGTCAGACAGGGAAATCACCTTGCCGCCCAGGTCCATGACCTTGCGCGCCGCGTATTGGGCGACGTTGCCGGAGCCGGAGACCGCGACACGCTTGCCTTCCACTCGCAGGCCGTCGCGCTTGAGCATTTCTTCGGCGAAGTACACACACCCGAACCCGGTGGCTTCCGGGCGGATCAGGCTGCCGCCGTAGGTCATGCCCTTGCCGGTCAGCACCGAGGTGAATTGGTTGCTCAGGCGCTTGTACTGGCCGAACAGGAAGCCAATCTCACGGGCGCCCACGCCGATGTCGCCGGCCGGCACGTCCACGTCTGCGCCGATATGGCGGTACAGCTCGCTCATGAACGCCTGGCAGAAGCGCATGACTTCGGCATCGCTCTTGCCTTTGGGATCAAAATCCGAGCCGCCCTTGCCGCCGCCCATGGGCAGCGAAGTCAGGGAATTCTTGAAGGTCTGCTCGAAGGCGAGGAATTTCAGCACCCCCAGGTTTACCGACGGGTGGAAACGCAGGCCGCCCTTGTAGGGGCCGATGGCGCTGTTCATCTGGATACGAAAGCCGCGGTTGACCTGGACCTTGCCGTGATCATCCACCCACGACACCCGAAAGGTAATCGCACGCTCCGGCTCGCAGATGCGCTCCAGGATGCCCGAGGCCAGGTAATGGGGATTGGCTTCAAGAAACGGCCACAGGCTGCGTAGGACTTCTTCTACGGCCTGATGGAATTCCGGCTGGTCAGGGTCGCGTTTTTTCAGGCGGGCAAGGAAGGATTCGACGGATTCGATCATGAGAAGTCTCGGCAAATTGATTGTTTTTAAATGAGATTGAGCCGGACTTTATCAATTCATGCCGCACCGCAACAGGGCAAAATGTCGCTTTTGTGAATTTAAATGGTGCATTAGATATAAATAAACCCAGGAAATAGGGATTTATCGCACTTAAAAAGTGATTACCCACCCACGGCATGCACCAACAAGGAAACAGCTATCGGGAGCAAGCCCCCTCCCACATTTGAGTTGTGAACACATTCAAAAATGTGGGAGGGGGCTTGCTCCCGATAGGGCCGTCAAAAACACTGCAAAACCCCAGCCCCAAAAAAAACGGAGCCCGAGGGCTCCGCTTTTTTCACACCAGCCGGATCAGGCCAGTTTTTTGTGCCGTACACGGTGCGGCTGGGCAGCCGCTTCGCCCAGGCGCTTTTTACGGTCCGCTTCGTACTCGGTGTAGTTGCCTTCGAAGAACACCGCTTGCGAGTCGTCTTCGTACGCCAGGATGTGGGTCGCGACCCGGTCAAGGAACCACCGATCGTGAGAGATCACAATGGCGGCGCCCGGGAAGTCCAGCAGGGCTTCTTCCAGGGAACGCAGGGTTTCAACGTCGAGGTCGTTGGACGGTTCGTCGAGCAGCAGGACGTTGCCGCCCTCTTTCAGGGTCAGGGCCAGGTGCAAGCGACCGCGCTCACCACCGGACAGGTCCTTGACGAACTTCTGCTGGTCGCCGCCCTTGAAGTTGAAACGGCCGACGTAGGTGCGCGACGGGATTTCATAGTTGCCGATGCGGATCTGGTCGGAACCGTCGGAAATTTGCTGGAACACAGTCTTGCTGCCATCCAGGTCTTCGCGGCTCTGGTCCACACAGGCCAGTTGCACGGTTTCGCCGATTTCGATGCTGCCCGAATCCGGCGTTTCCTTGCCCATCAGCATGCGGAACAGGGTGGATTTACCCGCACCGTTACCACCAATTACGCCGACGATCGCGCCTTTTGGCATGGAGAACGACAGGTTGTCGATCAGCACGCGGTCGCCATAGCCTTTGCACACGTTCTTGAACTCGATGACCTTGTCACCCAGGCGCGGGCCGGCCGGGATGTAGATCTCGTTGGTTTCGCTGCGCTTCTGGAATTCCTGCGACTGCATTTCTTCGAAGCGTTGCAGACGGGCCTTGGATTTGGACTGGCGGGCCTTGGCGCCTTTGCGCACCCACTCCAGTTCTTCCTTCATGGCTTTTTCGTGGGCCGATTGCTGCTTGGATTCGGCGGCCAGACGGTCGGACTTGGCTTCGAGCCAACCGGAGTAGTTGCCCTCGTAAGGGATACCGGCGCCACGGTCGAGCTCGAGGATCCAGCCGGCAACGTTGTCGAGGAAGTAGCGGTCGTGCGTGATCGCAACCACGGTGCCCGGGAAATCGTGCAGGAAGTGCTCCAGCCAGGCGACGGAGTCGGCGTCCAGGTGGTTGGTCGGTTCGTCGAGCAGCAGCATGTCGGGAGCGGACAGCAGCAGGCGGCACAGGGCCACACGACGTTTTTCACCACCGGACAGGAATTCGACCTTGGCGTCCCAGGCCGGCAGGCGCAGCGCATCGGCGGCGACTTCCAGCTGGCGCTCCAGGTTGTGACCGTCGCCGGCCTGCAGGATGGCTTCGAGCTTGGCTTGTTCAGCGGCCAGCTTGTCGAAGTCGGCGTCCGGTTCAGCGTAGGCGGCGTAGACCTCGTCCAGGCGGGCCTGGGCGTCCTTGATCACGCTGACGGCCTCTTCGACCACTTCACGCACGGTCTTGGTCGGGTCCAGGATCGGCTCCTGGGGCAGGTAACCGATGTTCAGTTCCGGCATCGGGCGGGCTTCGCCTTCGAACTCGGTGTCGACGCCGGCCATGATTTTCAGCAGCGTGGACTTACCCGAACCGTTGAGGCCGAGCACGCCGATCTTGGCGCCGGGGAAGAAGGACAGCGAAATGTTTTTCAGGATTTCCCGCTTCGGAGGGACAACTTTTCCCAGCCGATGCATGGTGAAGACGTATTGAGCCATGGTGAACCTAGCGTCAGTGACTGATGAATTAAGCGGGCGAAGCCCGTGCCAGGCCATGCGCCGCGCGGGCCGTTGACTATCATCAATGCCAGCGAGCGGAAAAAGCCTGAATGTCTGGGGCTGGAACGCCCCCGCGTAACCGGCAAAGCTACCTGAATGCGCTTGGTCAGTCCAGCCAAGCGGGGCTGGCACTTTGCCACAAGTCAAGGCATGCTAGCCGCCCTTCGGGCGTCCGGCTTATAGTGCACGTCGCGCGCCAGTCCAGCCAAACCGCAGGATCACAGCTTGTCCAAAGTCACGCCGCCAACGCCCTTGCGCGCCGCTCATGTAGCGCCGGGAACGCCCCTGCACGGCACCCTCAAAGGCGCATTGGCGACGCTTGTCCTCCTGCTGCTCGCGTTATTGTTCTGGCAACTGCTGGACCAGTTGCAGCAAAACCAGAAAAACCAACAGCAATACACCATCGACTACAGCGCCGACCTGGCTGAACAGATCAGCCTGAGCATGGCCCTGAGCGCAAAAATTGCCCTGAACCTGCTACCGATGGTCGAGCCGCCGCGCGACATCGAACAGCAACAGGCCTTGACGCGCACGTTGCAGCGTTCGCTGCCGGAACTGCGCAGTATCGCCCTGCTCGCGCCCAGCGGCGCGATGATCAGCGACAGCGCCAATGACAGCCAGGACAGCGCCTGGCTGGAAGAGCTGGTGCAGCGCAGCCACGGCCAACCCTACTACCTGAGCAATAACAACGACGGCACCCTCATCTATCTGCTGCTGCACCAGCCCAGCGGCGGCTCAAGGATGTACTGGGCGCTGCGCCTGGCACCCGAGTACCTGGTCAACCTGACCCGCCAGGACAGCCAGGGCCAACGGCCGATGTGGGCCATCGAGAACCGCCTGAACCACCGTGTGGTCAGCCGCGACAGCGGCATGCCGGCGCAATGGGGCGACGCCCTGACCCCGGATGACCTGAATAAAAGCGTGCTGGTCACGCCCCTGAGCAAAAGCGACTGGCAGTTGCGCGGGATGTTCGACCGCGCAGCCGTGCTGGAACAACTGCTGCCGGCGTTTATCGGTAAATGCCTGCTGGGCCTGGCCTTCTCGCTGATCCCCGTGATCGTGTTGCTGAATATGCGTCGCCGCCAGCGCCAGGTGCATGAAGGCCGGCGTCGGTATCAGGATATTTTCGAAGGCACCGGCGTCGCCCTGTGCGTACTTGACCTGTCGGGCCTGAATGCATTCTTTGGCAAGGTGAACTTGCAGACCCGCGAGCAACTGCACGCCTGGCTGCAAAGCTCCCCCGAGGAATGCCGGCAGTTGCTCACCGAACTGCGCATCACCGAGATCAACCAGGTGGCGGTGAGCCTGCTCAGAGTGGGCTCCTGCGAGGAAGCGTGGGAGCGGCTGATCGATGATTGCCCGCGCAACACCACGTCCATCGGACATCAGATACTCGAAGCGGTCCTGACCCAACAGAATCAGCTTGAGTTGGAAATCCAGCTCAAGGATGTAGCCGGCAACGAACAATACCTTTGGATGGTGATGCGCCTGCCGGAACAGCAGGACGACTTCAAGGCGGTGATCCTCAGCATCAGCGACATCACCAGCCGCAAGCTGATCGAACTGTCGTTGGTGGAACGTGAAAGCTTCTGGTCGGACGTGGTGCGCACCGTGCCCGACCACTTGTATGTGCAGGACGTGATCAGCCAGCGCATGATCTTCAGCAACCACCATCTGGGCCACACCCTCGGCTATACCAAGGCCGAACTGCAGCAAATGGGCGAGTATTTCTGGGAAATCCTGCTGCACCCCGAAGACGCCGAGCATTACCACGATTTGCGCCAGCAGCAACGCCAGGCCGGCTACGCGACGCAGTTGCACTGCCAGTTGCGCTTTCGCCATCGCAACAACCAATGGCGGCGCTTTGATATCCGCGAGCAGGCCCTGGCGCGGGACAAGTCGGCGCAAGTCACGCGCATCATCGGTGTGGCCAAGGACATCACCGACCAGATCGAAGCCAGCGAGTCCCTGCGCGACAGCGAAAAGCGCTACCGCATGCTGGCCGAAAGCATCAGCGACGTGATCTGCTCCACCGACAGCCAACTGGCCCTCAACTACATCAGCCCGTCGGTCAACGCCGTGCTGGGTTACGACGTGGACTGGGTATTCAAGAACGGCTGGCAGTCGATCATCGCCAACCCCCAGCAACTGACCGGCATCTATAGCTTGCTGGAACAGGTCAGCCGGGCGCTGGGCGATCCCGACGCGCTGAACAGACTCCGCGATCAAGTGCAGACCCAGTTGTTCCTGTTCGACTGCCTGCGCGCCGACGGCCGCAAGGTGCCGATCGAGCTGCGCCTGGTGCTGGTATGGGATGAGCACGGCGCCTTCGAAGGTGTCCTCGGCGTGGGCCGCGATATCAGCCAGCAACGCCGCGCGGAAAAAGACCTGCGCATGGCCGCCACCGTATTCGAACACTCCACGTCGGCGATCCTGATCACCGACCCGGCCGGTTATATCGTGCAGGCCAACGAGGCGTTCAGCCGGGTCAGCGGTTATGCGGTAAGCGATGTACTCGACCAGTTGCCGAACATGCTCACCGTCGACGAACAACAGGAAGCCCACCTGCGCTATGTGCTCAAGCAATTGCACCAGCACAGCACCTGGGAAGGCGAAGTGTGGCTCAAGCGCCGTAACGGCGAGCACTACCCGGCCTGGGTCGGCATTACGGCGGTGTTCGACGACGAAGGCGACCTGGCCAGTTATGTGTGTTTCTTCAGTGATATCAGCGAACGCAAGGCCAGCGAACAGCGCATCCACCGCCTGGCCTATTACGACGCCCTGACCCACCTGCCCAACCGCACGCTGTTCCAGGACCGCCTGCACACCGCGCTGCAATCAGCCGAACGGCAGAAGTCGTGGGTGGTGCTGATGTTCCTTGACCTTGACCGTTTCAAGCCGATCAACGACTCCCTGGGCCACGCGGCCGGCGACCGCATGCTCAAGGAAATGGCGACCCGCCTGCTCGGCTGCGTGGCCGAAGACGACACCGTGGCACGCATGGGCGGCGACGAGTTCACGTTGCTGCTGCAACCGCGGGTCAACCGCGAAATGGCGCTGAACCGCGCGATCCATGTGGCCGAGCAGATCCTCGCCAGCCTGGTGAAGCCCTTCGTGCTGGAGGGTCGCGAGTTCTTTGTAACCGCCAGTATCGGCATCGCACTCAGCCCCCAGGACGGCAACGAGCTGAGCCAGTTGATGAAAAACGCCGACACCGCGATGTATCACGCCAAGGAACGCGGCAAGAACAACTTCCAGTTCTACCAGGCCGATATGAACGCCAGCGCCCTGGAACGCCTGGAACTGGAGAGCGACCTGCGCCACGCCCTGGAGCAGGACGAATTCGTGCTCTATTACCAGCCGCAGTTCAGCGGCGACGGCAAACGCCTGACCGGCGCCGAGGCGTTGCTGCGCTGGCGCCACCCACGCCGTGGCCTGGTGCCGCCGGGGGACTTCATTCCGGTGCTCGAAGAGCTGGGCCTGGTGGTGGACGTGGGCGACTGGGTGATCAGCGAAGCCTGTCGCCAGCTCAAGACCTGGCACCAGAACAAGGTGCGGGTGCCGAAAGTCTCGGTGAACATCTCCGCGCGGCAGTTCTCCGACGGCCAACTGGGTACGCGCATCGCCACCATCCTCAAGGACACCGGCCTGCCGCCGGCGTGCCTGGAGCTGGAGCTGACCGAAAGTATCCTGATGCGCGAAGTCAACGAAGCCATGCACATCCTCGACAGCCTGAAAAACCTGGGCCTGAGCATCGCGGTGGACGACTTCGGCACCGGTTATTCGTCCCTCAACTACCTCAAGCAATTCCCCATCGACGTGCTGAAAATCGACCGCACCTTCGTCGATGGCCTGCCCTCCGGCGAACAGGATGCACAAATCGCCCGCGCCATTATCGCCATGGCCCACAGCCTCAACCTGGCGGTGATTGCCGAAGGTGTGGAAACCCATGAGCAGTTGGACTTCCTGCGCGAGCATGGTTGCGACGAGGTGCAGGGGTATCTGTTCGGGCGGCCGATGCCGGCACATCGGTTCGAGGCGCAGTTCAGCAATGATGCGCTGTTCATGTTCGATTGAGCGGTGTGATGAGGCCGGCACAGTCACCACCCATCCCGAGATGAGCCCCGCTTGTCCGCGACATGATGTCCTTTCATATGCCATCTAAAACCCATTGGGTTAGAATGCCCTCCTTTTCTGCCCCCGATCCTTGAGGACCGCCATGTTCAGCCGTGATTTGACTATTGCCAAGTACGACGCCGATCTCTTCGCCGCCATGGAGCAAGAAGCCGTGCGCCAGGAAGAGCACATTGAGCTGATCGCTTCGGAAAACTACACCAGCCCTGCGGTGATGGAGGCTCAAGGTTCGGTTCTGACCAACAAGTACGCCGAAGGCTACCCAGGCAAGCGCTACTACGGTGGCTGCGAGTACGTCGACGTGGTTGAGCAACTGGCCATCGACCGTGCAAAAGAACTGTTCGGCGCCGATTACGCCAACGTCCAGCCACACGCCGGCTCCCAAGCCAACAGCGCCGTGTACCTGGCCCTGCTGCAAGGCGGCGACACCATCCTGGGCATGAGCCTGGCCCACGGTGGTCACCTGACCCACGGCGCCAGCGTTTCCTCCTCCGGCAAGCTGTACAACGCCGTTCAGTACGGTATCGATGCCAACGGCCTGATCGACTACGACGAAGTCGAGCGCCTGGCGGTCGAGCACAAGCCAAAAATGATCGTGGCCGGTTTCTCTGCCTACTCGCAGATCCTCGACTTCCCACGCTTCCGCGCCATCGCCGACAAGGTGGGCGCCTACCTGTTCGTCGACATGGCTCACGTAGCCGGTCTGGTCGCCGCTGGCGTCTACCCGAACCCTGTGCCTTTCGCTGACGTGGTGACCACCACCACCCATAAGACCCTGCGCGGTCCACGTGGCGGCCTGATCCTGGCGCGCGCCAACGCCGAGATCGAGAAAAAGCTGAACTCCGCCGTATTCCCGGGCGCCCAGGGCGGCCCACTGGAGCACGTGATCGCTGCCAAGGCGATCTGCTTCAAGGAAGCCCTGCAGCCTGAGTTCAAGACCTACCAGCAACAAGTGGTGAAAAACGCCAAGGCCATGGCCGGCGTGTTCATCGAGCGCGGCTTTGACGTAGTGTCCGGCGGTACTGAAAACCACCTGTTCCTGCTGTCCCTGATCAAGCAGGACATTTCCGGTAAAGATGCTGACGCTGCCCTGGGCAAAGCCTTCATCACCGTGAACAAAAACTCCGTGCCGAACGACCCACGTTCGCCGTTCGTGACTTCCGGCCTGCGCTTCGGCACCCCGGCTGTGACCACTCGTGGCTTCAAGGAAGCAGAGTGCAAGGAACTGGCCGGCTGGATCTGCGACATCCTGGCGGACCTGAACAACGAAGCCGTGATCGACGCGGTGCGTGAGAAGGTCAAGGCCATCTGCAAAAAACTGCCGGTATACGGCGCGTAATACAAAGAAGCCCACTGTAGGAGCGAGCTTGCTCGCGAAAAACGTCAACGATAACGCGTGCATCTTGGGTGCACGCGTTGCCTGTGAGTTCTTCGCGAGCAAGCTCGCTCCTACAGGTGGGCTTTTTTATGCCTGATAGACCCGCTCAAAGCCTTCTCGGATCTTGTCCTCCGGCAACTCATCGGCAATAAACACGATCACACTCTCCCGCGCCTCACCCTCGGCCCACTCGGTATCCCAGTCGAAACCATAGAGCTTGAGCACGCCCTGGAACACCATGCGGCGGTCTTCGCCGGCAATATTGAGCACGCCCTTGTAGCGCAGCAGCTGCTTGCCATGGTCTTCCAGCAGTTCGTTCATGAACTCACTAAGACGGTCGATATCCAGTGGCTGGTCGGTGCGCAGCACCAGGCTGGATATACGGTCGATGGACGGCGCCTTGCTCACCGGGCGCAGGCTCATGCCGGCGTTGAGATTGAAGCCGCGCACATCGAGCAGTTCGGCCATATCAATCTTGCCGTGCTCGACCACGCGAATCGGCGCGCGGCGGTTGATGCGTGTGAGGCGTTCACTGAGTGCTTCGAAGGTAGCGTCATCCACCAGGTCTCGCTTGCTCACCAGCAGCCGGTCGGCAAAACCGATCTGCGCCTGGGCGATGGTCTGGGTCAGGTGATGCTCGGCGTGGGCGGCGTCCACCAGGGTGATGAGGCCGTCGAGGATGTAGCGTTCGCGCAGCTCCTCATCGATGAAAAAGGTCTGGGCCACCGGCGCCGGGTCGGCCAGGCCGGTGCACTCGATCACCAGGCGGTCAAAGGCGATCTCACCGCTGTCCAGGCGCTCGAGCAACAGATACAGGGCCTTGGTCAGGTCGGTGTGGATGGTGCAGCACACGCAGCCGTTGGACAGGGTCATGACTTGCACCGGTTCTTCGCCCAGCAATTGGGTGTCGATACCGGCGTCGCTGAATTCGTTTTCGATCACGGCAATTTTCAGCCCGTGCTCGGCCTTGAGCAGATGGCGCAGCAAGGTGGTCTTGCCCGCGCCGAGGAAGCCGCTGAGAACGGTGACTGGAATGGGAGAGGACAAAAGAAATTCTCCTTAAAGGAACACAGAAACAAATGTGGGAGGGGGCTTGCCCCCGATAGCAGTGTGTCAGGCACTGATCTGTCACTGACACACCGCTATCGGGGGCAAGCCCCCTCCCACAGGGAGTTGCGTTAAATCAACAGCACTTGGGCCCACCCTTGCCGCCGTAACGGGCCTCCTGGCGTTCCCGGAAGAACGCCTTGTAGTCCATCATCGGCTTGTCCGGGTGCTTGGTTTGCATATGCTCGACGTACGTGTCGTAGTCGGGCATGCCGACCATCAGGCGCGCGGCCTGACCGAGGTATTTACCGAGGCGACTGATGTCATTGAACATGCTTGCAATCCTCGGTTAGGCGTCAGGTACGGCCTGGAACGGGGCTTCTTTATCCGTACGCTCTTTGTTGCCCCAGGCGGCGACGCCGACCTTGAGCGCATAGAACAGGATGCTGAACACCACGAACAGGAACAGCACCGTCAACGTTGCGTTGGTGTAGGCGTTCCAGATCACATGTTGCATCTGGTCCACGCTCTTGGCCGGGGCCAGGATCTGGCCGTTCGCCAGGGCATCGCTGTACTTCTTCGCCAGGGACAGGAAGCCGATCGCCGGGTTGGCGTCGAACAGCTTGATGAAGCCTGCGGTGGTGGTGCAGATCAGCAGCCATACCGCCGGCAGCATGGTCACCCAGATGTAGCGCTGGCGCTTCATTTTGATCAGCACAACCGTAGCGAGCATCAGCGCGATACCGGCCAGCATCTGGTTGGAGATACCGAACAGCGGCCACAAGGTGTTGATGCCGCCCAGCGGGTCGATCACGCCCTGGTACAGCAGGTAACCCCACATGGCGACGCAACCGGCGGTCGCGATCAGGTTGGCGGTCCAGGACTCGGTGCGCTTGAGCGCCGGTACGAAGGAGCCGAGCAAGTCCTGAAGCATGAAGCGACCGGCACGGGTGCCCGCGTCGACGGCAGTCAGGATAAACAGCGCTTCGAACAGGATCGCAAAGTGGTACCAGAACGCCATGGTGTTTTCACCCGGCAGCACACTGTGCAGGATCTGCGCGATACCCACCGCCAACGTCGGCGCACCACCGGCACGCGCGAGGATGGTGGTTTCACCGATGTCATGGGCCACGGCCGACAGCGCCTCGGGGGTAATTGCAAAACCCCAGCTGCTGACGGTTTGTGCCACGGTCACCACGTCAGTGCCGACGATTGCCGCCGGGCTGTTCATGGCGAAGTACACGCCTGGCTCAATCACCGAAGCGGCAACCATCGCCATGATCGCCACGAAGGACTCCATCAGCATGCCGCCGTAACCGATGTAACGGGCGTGGCTTTCACTGGCCAGCAGCTTGGGCGTGGTGCCCGAGGAAATCAGCGCGTGGAAGCCCGAGACCGCGCCACAGGCAATGGTGATGAACAGGAACGGGAACAGGCCGCCCTTCCATACCGGGCCGGTACCGTCGATGAACTGGGTCAGCGCCGGCATTTTCAGGTCGGGCATGGTCACCAGGATGCCGATCGCCAGGGCGATGATGGTGCCGATTTTCAAGAAGGTAGAGAGGTAGTCACGTGGCGCGAGGATCAGCCACACCGGCAGTACCGCCGCTACGAAACCGTAGCCGATCAGCATCCAGGTGATCTGGATCCCGGTGAAGGTGAAGGCCTTGGCCCAGACCGGATCAGCGGCGATCTGCCCGCCCAGCCAGATCGAACCGAGCAGCAACAGCACGCCGATGATGGAGATTTCACCAATGCGGCCCGGGCGGATGTAGCGCATGTAGATGCCCATGAACATCGCAATCGGGATGGTCGCCATCACCGTGAAGATGCCCCATGGGCTCTCGGCCAGGGCCTTGACCACGATCAGCGCCAGCACCGCGAGGATGATGATCATGATCAGGAAGCAGCCGAACAGCGCGATGGTCCCCGGGATACGCCCCATCTCTTCGCGCACCATGTCGCCCAGGGAACGGCCATTACGACGCGTGGACAGGAACAGGACCATGAAGTCCTGCACCGCACCGGCCAGCACCACGCCGGCAATCAGCCAGAGCGTGCCGGGCAGGTAGCCCATTTGCGCCGCCAGTACCGGGCCGACCAGGGGGCCTGCACCGGCAATCGCCGCAAAGTGGTGACCGAAAAGGATGTGTTTGTTGGTCGGCACATAGTCCAGACCGTCATTGTTGACAACTGCGGGGGTGGCCCGCCGTGGATCGAGTTGCATCACATTATTAGCGATGAACAAGCTGTAGTAGCGATAAGCGACCAGATAGATGGCCACGGCAGCGACCACGATCCACAAGGCGTTGATCGCCTCGCCTCGGCGCAAGGCCACTACGCCCAGGGCGCACGCTCCTACGATTGCCAGCACCAGCCAGGGTAGGTGGCGTAGCAGGCTATTATTATTTTTCATTTTTATATTCCAGCCAGGGTGGACAGAAAGGACAGCCATCCGGAGTTTAGCGCTACTGGCCTTAAAGGCCACCCCCCTACGTTGGTCTAGAGCCTTGCAGAGGCAAAAAAAGCAGAAAAAACCACCCGATGATGGCGCAGGGCTACAATCCTTTTATCCACAGAGGGTTTCACCATGACCGAGCAAGCGTCTGATCGCCGTCGTTTTCGCCGGATCGCCTTTGATGCCAAGACCGAACTTCGGCAAAACGGCAACGAATGGCCGGTGCAATTGGTGGATTTGTCGCTCAAGGGCCTGTTGGCGCAACGGCCTGAAGAGTGGAAGGGAAATAAGGCGCTGCCGTTTGCGGTCGACATACGCCTGGATCCCAAGGCGCATATAAAGATGCAAGTACGGTTGACCCACGAAGCTGATGGCCAACTGGGATTTGTGTGCACAGACATCGACCTGGACTCGATCAGCCACTTGCGGCGGCTGATCGAGTTGAACCTGGGCGACCAGGAAGAGCTGGAGCGGGAGTTGGGCGCGTTGCTGGAGGTGTAACGGCTCAGGGAAACGCCGTACGTGCGGGAAACTCGCTTTCCATGTCCCAGTAGCCCTTCTTCTGACTTGAGGCGCCGTGCCACTGCCCGTCGACAAACCGATAAGTCTGATAACGGGTGGCAAAGTCATCCTCACCGTCGCCGTCCATAAATGACGACACCTGCAGCAGTTCATCCGCGCCGCCACTGGTTGGCGTCGCGATCGTCCACGCCGCCTTGCCCGTATGCGCCAGGGTCAGCGCCTGGACTTTGCCGTCGGCGCCCTGGTAACCCAGCGGGTTGAGTTGCTGCTTGCCAGGCAGCAACAGCTGCGTGGCAGGCCCGCTGTAGCTGCCCATGGGGGCGGTCTGGTCGATGGTCAAAAAATACACAGGTTCGGGCAGCCCTTTGATCGGGGCTTTCTCGACCTCGGCCAACGGGTAGCCGAGGTCTTCGTGGGCTATCACCTCGCCAGAGGCCGACACCCAGCGCACCTGGGCTTCGAGCAGTGGGTTGTCGACCAAGTCGCCGGGCTCGTCGAACGAGTCTTCATCCAGCCCGCTGCCCCAACTGTCCTTGTGCAGTTGGGGGCTGATGCGCTGGTCTTCGAGCACCTGCAGCACACTGCCATCTGGCGTCACCAGCGTTTGCGCCAGGCGATAGCCCGTTGGCAGCTCAGCCCAGACCATGGCGGGCAAGCCGGCCAAGGCGACAAACAGGGCGACTACACCCCAGCGATTCGATCGTTGCATGGCGTCCATCCCTGAATTATTCGAAAAGTGCATCCAACGCCTGCTCCAGGCGCGTGACTCCAATTACCTGCAATCCTGGCGGCATTTCCTTCGGCGCATTGCCCTTGGGCACGATCGCGCGTTTGAAGCCATGCTTGGCCGCTTCCTTCAAGCGTTCCTGGCCGCTGGGCACCGGGCGCACTTCGCCCGACAGGCCCACCTCACCGAACACCAGCAGGTCGTGGGGCAATGGCCGGTTGCGCAGGCTGGACATCACTGCCGCCATCAACGCCAGGTCGGACGCGGTTTCCAGCACCTTGACCCCGCCGACCACGTTGAGGAACACGTCCTGGTCATGGGTCGGGATCCCCCCATGGCGGTGCAGCACCGCCAACAGCATCGCCAGGCGGTTTTGATCCAGGCCCAGCGTGACGCGGCGTGGGTTGGCCAGATGGCTGTCATCCACCAGCGCCTGGACTTCCACCAGCATCGGCCGGGTACCTTCCCACGTCGCCATGACCACGCTGCCTGGGACTTCTTCCTGGGCGCGGGTCAGGAAAATCGCCGAGGGGTTGGAGACTTCCTTCAGCCCCCGGTCAGTCATGGCGAACACACCCAGTTCGTTCACCGCGCCGAAGCGGTTCTTCACCGCCCGCAGCAAGCGCAAGCGGCCATCGGACTCGCCTTCGAAATACAGCACGGTATCGACCATATGCTCCAGCACCCGTGGCCCGGCCAGCGCGCCCTCTTTGGTGACGTGGCCGACCAGGAAGATCGCCGTGCCGCTCTGCTTGGCGTAGCGCACCAGCAACGCCGCACTTTCGCGCACCTGGGACACGCCGCCCGGCGCCGACTGCAATTGCTCGGTGAAAATCGTCTGGATCGAGTCGATCACCATGACCTTGGGTTTTTCGATCCGGGCTGTGGCGATGATGCTTTCGATGCAGGTTTCGGTCATGACCCGCAGTTGGTCCTGGGGCAGGCCCAGGCGGCGCGCGCGCATGGCCACCTGTTGCTGGGATTCTTCGCCGGTGACGTACAGCGCCGGCATGCGGCTGGCGATGCTGCACAGGGTTTGCAGCAGAATCGTCGATTTGCCGATGCCGGGGTCGCCGCCAATCAACACCACCGAGCCGTCCACCAGGCCGCCACCCAGAACCCGATCCAGCTCGCCGGAAGCCGTCGAGAAACGCGGGATCTCTTCGACGCTGACTTCGGCCAGGGTCTTGATCTGCGCCTGCTGCCCGGTCCAACCGGCACGCCCGGTAGGGGCAGCGGCGCCGCCGCTTTCGATCATGGTTTCAGTCAGGGTATTCCACGCACCACACTCGGTGCATTGGCCGGCCCACTTGGGAAAGGTCGCGCCGCACTCCGTGCAGCCGTACATGCGCTTGGCCTTTGCCATTTGAGAACCTCCAACCGAAAAACCGCGATGATAGCTCAGCGCGACGCCGGGGTCCGGATTTCACCGCTGGCCAATCGTGAAGCACTATTGCCGACCGGGTCTTCGGCGTTGAGATCGGCGCCCTTGGCCTTGAGTTCGTCGAGCAACTCGATGCGCTTGAACAGCCCGGCATACATGGCCGCCGTCTGACCGGCACCGTTACGCTGGTCGGGGTTGCAGTCGGTGGCCAGCAGGCGCTGGGCAATGCTCAATTCACCCTTGAAGATCGCCCCCATCAACGCGGTGTTGCCACGTTTGTCCTGCACACAGGCGTCGGCACCGGCGGCGAGCAAACGCTCCACGTAGGCGCTTTCGCCGTGGTAGGCGGCGAGGATCAGCGCGGTGTAGCCCTTGTCGTCCTGGGTGTTGAGGGGGAAGCCGGCGTCGATGAAGGTGTTGAGCATGTCGAGGTCGCCACGGCGGGCGGCGTCGAAGTAATAATTCTGGAGCTGCGTCTTGAGTGCGACCGGGTCGGGCGACTCGGCATGGGCGACAAAGGCCAGCATGGTCATCAGTAAACCGATAGAAATACGCATGGGTTCTCTCCTGCCAGAGGTCGACGCCCGGGAGGGCGTCGACCGAAACCAACGTCAGTCAGTGAGTTTTTCGGCCAGCGCCTTCACGCGTGCCAGGTCACCCTTGGCGACCTTGGCCACGCCGGTGCCGTATTCCGGATCGGCCTTGTAGAGGAACGACAGGATGATGTGCTTGCTCTCGTCATCGGTAGTGGCCAGTGAGCCGCCGAAATTGTCGATCAAGTCCTGGCGCTCTTTCTTGCTGTAGGAGCGATACAGATCGCCGGCCTGCTTGAAGTTCTGCTCACGCTGGATCTTCGCCTGCTGGGTGCTGCCCGACAGCGCCGTCTGGCTGTAGCGCGCGGTTTGCGGCTCTTCACGGTTTTCCAGGCGGCTTGGCTGGTAGTTCACGCCACTGGTGGTCTTGCCGAAGTTCAGCGCGCCGTCCTGGTTACCGTTGTTGACGGTGACCCGTGGGGCGTTGATCGGCAGCTGCAGGGCATTGGCGCCCAGGCGATACATCTGCGTGTCGGCATACGAGAACACCCGGCCTTGCAGCAGGCGGTCTTCCGACGGCTCGATGCCCGGTACCAGGTTGGCCGGGGCCATGGCCACTTGCTCGGTTTCCTGGAAGACATTCGCCGGGTTGCGGTTCAGCACCATCTGCCCGACTTTGCGCTCGGGCACATTCGGCCAGATCTTGGTGGCGTCCAGCGGGTCGAAATCAAACTTGGCCAAGTCTTCCGGCTTGAGTACCTGCACATACAAGTCCCACTTGGGGAAGTCGCCCTTGTTGATATGGGTGACCAAGTCGTTGGTCATATGGCTGTAGTCACGCCCCTGCACTTCGCTAACTTGCTTGGGATCGAGGTTCTTGATGCCTTGCAGGCTCTTCCAGTGGAACTTGACGTAGTGCACTTCACCCTTGGCGTTGATCAACTTGTAGGCATGTACGCCATTGCCGTCCATTTCCCGATAACTGGCCGGAGTACCGGAGTCGGAATACAACTCGGTAAGTGTGCGAGTGGCCTCGGGAACATGGGAGAAGAAGTCGAAGCGACGGGAGTCATCATCCAGGTTAGTGCGCGGGTCCGGCTTGAAGGCGTGGACCATATCGGGGAACTTGATGGCATCGCGGATAAAGAACGTCGGGAAGTTATTACCCACCAAGTCCCAGTTGCCATCGGCGGTATAGAACTTGGTGGCGAAGCCGCGCGGGTCACGCAGGGTTTCCGGGGAATGATTGCCGTGCACCACGGCGGAGAAGCGCACGAACACCGGGGTGGTTTCGCCAGCAGCGAAGACCTTGGCCTTGGTCAGGTCACTGAGGTTATCGGTGACGGTGAAGGTGCCATGGGCGCCGGTGCCACGGGCATGCACCACGCGCTCGGGGATGCGCTCACGGTCGAAGCGCTGCAGTTTCTGGATCAGTTGCACGTCCTGAAGCAGCACCGGGCCGTTGGCGCCGGCGGTTTGCGAGTTCTGGTTGTCGCCGACGGCGGCACCGTTGTCACGGGTCAGGTTGGCGGCTTGTACGGAGAGGGAAAGCAGGCTGGCGGTCGCCAGTACCAGCACATGACGCGCCAATACCGGGCCGCGATTGATTGGATTCTTCATCAAGGTTTCCTCTGGTTTTTTTAATGCACATTCAGTTGTGCTTGCCAGAGGCTAGTGACCCGCGAGTCAGAAGATAAATAGAAAAACACCACCAGGTCGATTGAGAAAATAATGTGGTAAGCCGCTGAAATAGCGGGTATTTCGCGCGCGATTGGTGGCACTTTGCAAACTATTTGCGATTTAATGTGTCGATAAAAACTGACAGTGTTAGCAGCTGTATCAGGCAAGCCGGTTACGACTGACTTACACTGAGCGGCACCCTTCTCATCTGTAACAAGGAATAACCTATGGGCGTGATCAGTGAGTTCAAGGCCTTCGCGGTCAAAGGTAATGTGGTCGACATGGCCGTCGGTATCATCATCGGCGCCGCCTTCGGCAAAATTGTTTCCTCGTTTGTAGGCGATGTGGTGATGCCGCCCATTGGTCTGTTGATCGGTGGCGTGGACTTTGGTGACCTGGCGATTACGCTCAAGGCGGCACAGGGCGATGTGCCTGCCGTTGTGCTGGCGTACGGCAAGTTCATCCAGAGCGTGATCGACTTTGTGATCGTCGCGTTCGCGATCTTCATGGGCGTCAAGGCCATCAACCGCCTCAAGCGCGAAGAAGCCGTGGCGCCTAGCCTGCCACCGACACCGAGCAAGGAAGAAGTGCTGCTGGGCGAGATTCGCGACCTGCTCAAGGCGCAGAACGACAAGCCGCTTTAACCCCTGCCGGCTTGGA
Source organism: Pseudomonas sp. Yb2C2 (assembly GCF_052112325.1). Taxonomy (NCBI): domain Bacteria; kingdom Pseudomonadati; phylum Pseudomonadota; class Gammaproteobacteria; order Pseudomonadales; family Pseudomonadaceae; genus Pseudomonas; species Pseudomonas sp. Yb2C2. Next base: position 44,423 of record NZ_JAVAJK010000008.1, read on the forward strand.
AAAAAGGCGCCTCCTTGAGGCGCCTTTTCATTACCAGTAGTTTTCCACTGCCACCTGCCCTGGCCGGCGGCTAAGGCTCAGTTGCATGTCGCGCTGCTTGAGCAACTGGCGAGTGTCATCCACCATCTGCGGGTTGCCGCAAATCAGCACGCGGGAATGTTCCGGGGTCAGCTCGACGCCGGCAGCACGCTCCAATTCTCCGTTTTCGATCGAGGTGGTAATACGCCCACTCAACGCCCCCGGATAATCCTCTCGGGTCACGATGGGGATGTAGGTCAGTTTGTGCGCATATTCTGCCAGGTGCTCCCGCTCGCCCAACCCCTTGATCAGCGACTGGTACGCCAGCTCCCGGGCTTCCCGCGCGCTGTACACCAGGATGATGCGCTCGAATTTCTCCCAGACTTCGAAGTCCTGCAGGATCGACAAAAACGGTGCCACCCCGGTGCCGGTGCCTAACATCCACAAGTCACGGCCATCGACGAAACGGTTCAGGGTCAGGAACCCGGTAGCTTGGCGCTCCACCATCAAGGTATCGCCCACCCGCAATCGGCTGAGCTCACTGGTGAATTCGCCGCCTGGGACAACAATCGAGAAGAAGTCCAAGTATTCATCAAACGGCGAGGACACCACGGAATACGCGCGCCACACCGTGCTGCCATCCGCCTTGCTGACCCCCAGGCGCACGAACTGGCCGGCGGTAAACCGGAACCCTGGGTCACGGGTGGTTCGCAGGGTAAACAGGCTGGGGGTCAGGGATTGCACATCGAGCAAGGTCTGGCGGGTAAATTTCTCAGCACTGGCCGTCATGGGGGACTCCGTTCTACAGGTGCCCTAGTGTCCCTCAAACTCGAGCCCGGAAACACCTCTGGTTGGTAGTGGCATTATATAGGCACAAAATAATGGCAACCTAATATCAACTCTGATCAATTTGCTATTAGCTCCTTTATCCGCGCTACAAGCACGCTCTAAGTTGATCCGCTACAGGTGCTTCAACTGACTAAAAAATCGAAAAAAACCACTAAGCCCCTTAGCTAAGCCCGCCGCGACCTTAGAGAAAATTTCTTAAACCCTGCCCTGCAAGAGCGAAAATTTTGTTTCGCGATGTAGCTCATGTCCTACACTAATTTCCGTGCAGTGGGAGTTCAGGACGTATCCCATGTCATGCGGAAACCCATGGAGAGTTACCAATGGTCAACTGGCGCAATACCCGACTTCCCAAACTGGAAGGCGAGAGCGAGGTTACGACTCTTTTCGAGATGGCTGTCAACCACACCTACGCACTTGGCTTCCAATACTGTTCTTTTACGATGAGTTCTCAACTACCTAACAACCAAACGAAGCCTATTCGCCTCAACAACTATCCCGATGAGTGGAACAAACTGTATAACCAGGCCCACTTCTTTGACGCTGATCCCGTGGTGGAACATTGCAAACGTTGTGTACTGCCCCTTGTCTGGGAGGAAAAAACCTTTAAAGACTCACCAAGTTTATGGTCTTTAGCCCAATCTTTTGGTGTGCATTTGGGATGGACCCAAGCCGTGCATGATTTCCAGGGTGTGTTCAGCATGCTGACCCTTGGTCGCAGTGCAGGTGAAGTGACCCCGCAGGAGCTTTATGAAAAAGCCGGCCAGGTGCTGTGGCTGTGCCATGCGATGCATGCGGTCGTCGCGAAGACTTACGCACACAAGCCCAGCATTAACCCTGCAAGCAAATTAACCCCGCGCGAAACCGAAATCCTCAAGTGGTCAGCCATGGGCAAGACCGCCGCGGACATTGCCGCCATCCTGTGCCTGTCCGAACGTACGGTGGGCTTTCATATCTGCAGTTGCTTCAAAAAGCTGGGAGTCAACAACAAGATCGCCGCCGTGCTCTGCGCTTCGAAAGCGGGGTTGTTTTAATCAGCGTTGAAACACCGCATGTAATCCCTCAGGAAAAAAAGTAACATTTACGACCCATTCTGAGTGCTGGGCTGTCCCCACGGGGTGCCGCCCGCTGTTCACTCAGACGGTTCCGCAGCCGACTGCCGAACACCCATCGATGACCCAGAGCCTCCCTCGCCATGCCCCTGCTCGACAGCCCCTTCGCCCAGCTCGATCTGATCCGCCAGCCAGAGCAACATAACGATCCGCTGCAAGCCTTCGACGCCGCCGACGAGTACCTGCTCAGCTACCTGGCTGAACAGCAACCGAGCGCTGCGACCCGCGTGCTGGTGCTCAATGACAGCTTCGGCGCCCTGGCTGCGAGCCTGGAAGGCCGGGTGCAGGTGACCTCCAGCGGCGACTCGTTCCTGGCCGCCCTGGGCCTGGATAAAAACCTGGTGCGCAATGGCAAGGCCTTTGACGCCGTGCCGTTCATTCCCGCCAGCGAGGTGCCCAGCGGGCCGTTCGACCGGGTGCTGATCCGCGTCCCCAAGACCCTGGCATTGCTGGAAGAACAACTGATCCGCCTGCAAGGCCAACTGGCGCCGGGTGCCGAAGTGATCGCCGCAGCGATGGTCAAGCACCTGCCCCGGGCGGCCGGTGAGTTGCTGGAGCGCTATATCGGGCCAATGCACGCCTCCCTGGCGGTCAAGAAGGCCCGGTTGCTGATCGCGACGCTGGCCGACCGCCCCACGGCGGTCTCGCCCTACCCGACGCGCTACACCCTGGACGCGCCGGCTATCGAACTGCTCAACCATGCCAACGTGTTCTGCCGTGAAGGCCTGGACATCGGCACCCGCGCCTTCCTGCCGCACCTGCCCGACAACCTGGGCAGTGCCCGCGTGGCGGACCTGGGTTGCGGCAACGGGGTATTGGCGATTGCCAGCGCCCTGCAAAACCCCGACGCCCAGTACACCTTGGTGGACGAGTCCTATATGGCCGTGCAATCGGCCCTTGAGAACTGGCACGCCGCCCTCGGCGATCGGGAGGTGACAGTACGCGCCGGGGACGGCCTGGCCGGCCAGGAGCCGGACTCCCTCGACGTTGTGCTGTGCAACCCGCCGTTCCACCAGCAGCAGGTGGTCGGCGACTTCCTCGCCTGGCGTATGTTCCAGCAGGCGCGGGAGGCGTTGGTGGTCGGCGGCGCCCTGTATATCGTCGGCAACCGTCACCTGGGTTATCACAGCAAGTTGGCGCGCTTGTTCCGTGGCGTAGAGCAGGTCGCTGCCACGCCCAAGTTCGTGATTCTCAAAGCGCGCAAATAAAAAAAGCCCTGCCCTTCCAAAAGAAGAGCAGGGCTTGCCCTCAAGTTAACAGGCAGCGGGCCGCGAAGCCCGGATCGGGATGTCAGTGGGTGGTCAGGCCGGCCGCATTCATGAACATGCGCATCAGGCTGGCCACCACGAACAGGGCCAGCACACTGCCGGTCCAGATCATCGCCAACCAGCCGAGGCGCCGCCACAGCGGCTGTTTCTCGGCCTGTTCGATCTCGTGCAACGTAGGTTTGCCGGACATGCAACGACCCTCCTAGTGATAGCCGTCTTCGTGGGTGACCTTGCCGCGGAACACGTAGTAGCTCCAGAAGGTGTAGCCCAGGATGAACGGAATGATGAACAAGGTGCCCACCAGCATGAAGCCTTGGCTCTGCGGCGGCGCAGCGGCATCCCAGATCGACACGGATGGCGGGATGATGTTCGGCCACAGGCTGATCCCCAGGCCGCTGTAGCCGAGGAAGATCAGCACCAGCGTCAGCAGGAACGGCGTGTAGTGGGCATTCCGCGCCACGGCGCGGATCAACCCGTACATGGTCACCAGCACCAGGATCGGTACCGGCAGGAACCAGAACAGGTTCGGCAGGGTGAACCAGCGCGAGGCGATTTCCGGGTGCGACAGCGGCGTCCAGAGACTCACGATGCCGATCACGGCCAACACCACGAAGGCCAATGGCCGCGCCAGGTTGTGCATCTTCTCCTGCAACGGGCCTTCGGTTTTCATGATCAGCCAGGTGCAACCCAGCAAGGCATAGGCCACGATCAGCGCCACGCCGCAGAACATCGTGAACGGCGTGAGCCAGTCCAGCGAGCCGCCGGCAAACTGGCGATTGACCACCGGGATCCCGTCGATAAACGCCCCCAGCGCCACGCCCTGAAAGAACGTGGCCGCCAGCGAACCGCCGATAAACGCCTTGTCCCACAGGTGACGCTTGTGGTCCTTGGCCTTGAAGCGGAACTCGAAAGCCACGCCACGAAAGATCAGCCCCACCAGCATCAGGATCAGCGGCAGGTACAGCGCCGACAACACCACCGAATAGGCCAGCGGGAACGCGCCGAACAACGCCGCGCCGCCCAGCACCAGCCAGGTTTCGTTACCGTCCCAGACCGGGGCCACGGTGTTCATCATCACGTCACGGTCGGTCTTGCCCGGGATAAACGGGAAGAGGATGCCGATGCCCAGGTCGAAGCCGTCCATGACCACGTACATCATGATGCCGAAGATGATGATCACGGCCCAGATCAGCGGAAGATCAATACCCATCTCAATTCCCCTTGTGCTGGATGTGGGCGTGGTCGTCATCGCTGCCATCATCGGCGGCGGACAACGGACGGGCCGGTGTGCGTTTCTGGCCAGGGCCACCGTGGGTCGGTTCCGTGCCTTCGTGGGTCACCGGGCCTTTGCGCACCAGGCGCATCATGTAGCCCAGGCCGGCGCCGAACAGCGCGAAGTACACCACCACGAACAACACCAGAGTAATCGTCATCTGCGCCAAGCTATGCCCGGAAGAAGCATCTGCCGTGCGCATCAACCCGTAGACCACCCACGGCTGGCGGCCGATTTCGGTGGTGAACCAACCGGCGAGAATCGCGATCAGGCCAGACGGCCCCATCCACAGCGCCAGGTAAAGGAACGGCCTGGACGTGTACATCTTGTCGCCCCGGCGCAGCCAGAGGCTGAACAGGCCGGTGAAGATCATCAGGAACCCCAGGCCGACCATGACCCGGAACGACCAGAATACGATGGTCGAATTCGGCCGGTCTTCCGGCGGGAATTCCTTGAGCGCTGGCACCTGTTTGTCCAGGGAGTGGGTCAGGATCAGGCTGCCCAGGTACGGAATCTCCACCGCATACTTGGTTTTTTCGGCCTTCATGTCCGGCCAGCCAAACAGGATCAGCGGCGTTGGCTCATTGCCTTTGTTTTCCCAGTGGCCTTCAATCGCGGCAATTTTCGCCGGCTGGTGCTCGAGGGTGTTGAGGCCATGGAAGTCGCCGATCACCGCCTGGATAGGCGCCACGATCAGGGCCATCCACATCGCCATCGACAACATTTTGCGGATCGCCGGGTTGTCCTTGCCGCGCAGCAAGTGCCAGGCCGCCGAGGAACCGACGAAGAACGCGGTGGCCACGAATGCCGCCGTCGCCATGTGCATCAGGCGGTAAGGGAACGACGGGTTGAAGATCACCGCCAGCCAATCGGTAGGAATCACGCGGCCGTCGATGATTTCAAAGCCTTGCGGCGTCTGCATCCAGCTGTTAGACGCCAGGATCCAGAAGGTCGAGATCAACGTACCGACGGCCACCATCACGGTGGAGAAGAAGTGCAGCTTGCGCCCCACCTTGTTCCAGCCGAACAGCATCACGCCGAGGAAACCGGCTTCCAGGAAGAAGGCCGTAAGCACTTCGTACGTCAGGAGCGGCCCGGTCACGGCGCCGGCGAAGTCCGAGAAGCGGCTCCAGTTGGTGCCGAACTGGTAGGCCATGACCAGACCGGAGACCACGCCCATGCCGAAGTTGACGGCAAAGATCTTCGACCAGAAATGGTAGAGGTCACGGTAGGTATCGTTATGGGTCTTGAGCCACAAGCCTTCCAGCACCGCGAGGTAACTGGCCAGGCCGATGGTGATCGCCGGGAACAGGATGTGGAATGAGATGGTGAACGCGAACTGAATTCGGGCGAGATCTAGCGCCTCCAAACCGAACATAAGTCTTCCTCTGTCAGGTAATACCGGCTGCTGGCGGGAGCCTGCACCCACTGCCCCCACGGATATGGAGTCTGGCGAATTTCAATTCGTTTCTTTTTTTAACCAGCCACGCAGGGAATCGGGCCTTGCGGCCACCAGAACAAATTCTGAAATGACTTTGATCTGGGTCAATCACAGTGAAAAGAGTAGTCCCATTTTCGCGGCTGGCCTGTGTGGTCTTTTGCCGCGTGACAGCTTGCCTCAGCCTTCTTCTCGCAACTAATTGTTACAGCTTGATGCTAATCTGCCCCTTCCCTCCGGCCTTGACCTGAATTTCCGATGCCCAGTGAACCCACGTTGCTGTTACGTCACCACCGCCCTTTCATCGCGTTCTGGCTGGCACGGATCTTCACCGCCAGCGGCTTCCAGATGCTTACCGTGGCCATTGGCTGGAACCTCTACCAACTCACCGGCAACGTGCTCGACCTGGGGCTGGTCGGTCTGGTGGAGTTCGTGCCGCGCGTGCTGTTCATGCTGCACACCGGGCATGTGGCCGACCGCTATGAGCGACGCAAAGTCGCGGCCATCTGCCAGACCGTGCAGGCGCTGATTGCCCTTTCCCTGGCCATCGGCGGCCTCACCGGCAACGTGACCCGCGAGATGATCTTTATCCTCGCCTTCCTGCTCGGCGCCGCGCGCTCGTTTGAAATGCCCACCACCCAGGCCCTGCTGCCAAGCATCGTGCCCAGTGCGCTGTTCCCGCGTGCGGTGGCCTCGTCACAGTCGGCCCAGCAACTGGCAACCATTGTCGCCCCGGCCCTCGGTGGTTTGCTATACGCCTTCGGCAGCGTCTGGGTGTATGGGCCCACGGTGGCGCTGTACCTCATTGCCTGTGTGCTGACCCTCAACCTGCCCGCCCGCCAGACCCCGCTCAACAAAGGCAAGGCCACCCTCGATTCACTGCTGGCCGGCATCCGCTTTATCCGCAGTCGCCCGGACATCCTCGGGGCGATTTCCCTCGACCTGTTCGCCGTGCTGCTGGGCGGCGCCACCGCGTTGCTGCCGGTGTTCGCCAAGGACATCCTGCTGACCGGCGCCTGGGGCCTGGGCCTGTTGCGCTCGGCGCCGGCGGTGGGCGCGTTGTTGATGTCGTTGTGGCTGGCGCGCTTTTCGGTAGATCGGCAGGTGGGCCGGGTGATGTTCACCGCCGTCGGCGTATTCGGCGTGGCAACCATCGCCTTCGGCCTGTCCACCTCGTTCTGGTTTTCCCTGGCGGTGCTGGTGGTGCTGGGCGCGGCGGACATGATCAGCATGGTGATCCGTGCGTCCTTCGTGCAGTTGGAGACGCCGGATGAAATGCGCGGGCGGGTCAGTGCGGTCAATGGTCTGTTTATCGGCGCGTCCAACCAATTGGGCGAGTTCGAATCGGGGATTACCGCCCATTGGTTCGGCACCGTGCCCGCCGTGGTCATGGGCGGGATCGGTACGCTGGTGGTGACCGGGGTGTGGATCAAACTGTTCCCGACCCTGGCGAATCGGGATCGTATGCATGTGCCGGTGGAAGAGAAAAGCACTTAGGCACGGATGCAGGCCGAAGATGGAACGCGTTCTTAAGTTGGGGTCACGTAAGGGTTACAACATTACTGGAATAATCCGGTGCTAACCAAATACCTTTCGACGGGCCCTCAGTTGATGAACAACGTGAATAATGCCAGCGTCCCCATCGGGATGACGACCCCCCACCTATTCCCGACTGCCTCCTGGAACACACCCAACGACAACTACATCCTGATGAACGCCAAGGATCGGTTCACGACAAGCGTCGCAAAGGATCTGAACAGCGGATACATGAGTCCAGAGGTCAGCCAAATAGCCGATGCCGTGATGTGGCCGGGTAAAAAAAACAGCCCTCAAGTGCAAGTCAAGACCTTTGCCGTGGATGGCATCCAAGCCAGGGACATCATATTTATTCAGCGTGTTCCGGCTGTGCCTGACGAGCCGAATATCGTGCTATTTGTTCCAGAAAAGGAAGGTCGTTCACTTCACTCATTCACAACCACCGAAGAAATGAACGCATGGGTGAAAACCCAGGCCAACGAGCCCAAGCGACTGGAGTCCTTCAGCCAGCATTTTGCGGGCGGTGAGTCATCCGAAAAAAAAACACGGGTTATCGATACACTGATTCGGTTCAGAAACAATGATATCAACGCCATCGTCGGCCCCTATGCCAATGAAGGCGACAATATCTTCGGGCGTCTGGATAAAGGCCCCACTGCGCCGCCCACTGCGGTCAATGGCTTGACGAATATTAAAGAGGAAAGCTCTTCACCGAGCGGACGACTGCTTTATTCCGGGCAGCGACCCGACGGAGAAACAGTCTTGTTTACCTATGACGCCTACGGAAACCTTCTGGGCCAAGACAAACAGCACAACTTCTATTTTGTGAAAGATGGCTTGAACAGTCACAAGCCACTGGTGCCAATCACATTCGGCGAGTTCAAGTACAAAGTCCAGAACGAAGCGGCTGAAAATGTCGGAGCAAACGATCTCCGGGGATTCTACGAGGAGTTTCTCAAACACCTTGAGCACCCCTCTGCAGGTATCGCGGATGCCTTGCAAGTATTCGGTGTGAATAAAACCACCGCAGACACCGTAGAGCGCTACCTGGACAACCCATTCAGTGCTCTGTTGGTTGACTTGAATACAAACAATCAGCTTGGCAAGGTATTCGGTCTCGACAAGTCGACGCTGGACGCAGAGCTCAAAAACGTCGGTGATTTCGCACAGGGATTCATCCCTGCCTATGGCCAAGCCAGAATGCTGTCTTCGCTGCTGGCCAAAGCGCTTCGAAATGAGGCGCTGTCTGTTCAGGAGACAAGGGACCTGGCAGATGGGCTTGCGTTGAAACCGAACAGCCCCGCGAGGAAAAACCTGCCCGAGTCTAAACCGTCACTCAAGTCGAACAGCCCCACGTCAGCAACGCCTGCGACCCAGCCAATAAAAGAACCCGTCAGCGCCGTACCCGATCCGGGGCCCACTGCCGACGAAGTCAATCGTCTGCGCCCGTCACAGTGGCTCGATATCAGCAACCACGCCGTCGTGGAGGGAGAACAACTGATCTCGGGGGCTCATGCCAACGCCAAAGGCATGTATCAAGTAAAAGGAAGTGATGGTGCAGACAGGTGGTTTATCCGTTTGACCGATGCTGAAGACATCAGCCGTATCTATGAGATCGACGGTAGGTTCAAACTCAGTGACGGGTATGCCCGCATTATTGATCCCGAGACGAGAAAGCCTGTGATGACGGTGCACTCCACCCAGGACGGCGCCTGGGAGCCGATCAACGGACCGGGAGGAATAAGGTGGCCATGGTGGTCAAGAGGTTCGGCGGAGCAAAGTTTTGACCCCGCCGCGTACGACTACCCTGCACAGGGAGAAGCATCAACGTCGAGGACAAACGAGAAAATCGACAAGCGAATGAAGCAGGACGCTGACACCTTCCATAAAAAGGCCAAGACCAAGGAGCGCCCCGCTCACTCGGATATCCCGGGCAATGCGTCAATGTCAGAGGTCATCAATACCGTCTACCAGAAATCCCTCGGCATGATTATTGGCGAAGACCATTCCCAATCTGCCGGTCTGCGACTGCTGATCGATAATGCAGCCGAGTTTGAGAGAAACAATGTCTCCACACTGTACTCGGAAGGGTTCGAGCATTCGTTGCAGCCCGATCTGGACAGGTTTTTCGAAACCGGTGAATTTTCACCCGCGCTAAGATCGAATTTGCGATTGATTGACCGCGCCCACAGTACACACGGGGCATACACCAATCGAGAGCTTCTGTTGACCATGCGAGCGCATGGTGTTCGAGTCAAAGCGATTGATGTGCCTTCAGTAGAACCGAAGTCCACACGTCTCAAAAACATGAACTACTACGCAACCAAACTGATCGAGCACGACCAAGCCGCGAACCCGCAGTCCAAATGGGTTGCAAGAGTCGGCAGCGACCATGTGTTCACCTATGACGGCGAACCTGCGATTCGAGGCATATCTCAGTTGACAGGCGCCACCGGGGTTAGTGTCGACGATGCAATCCCCGGCAAGGGCCCCTCGCTTATTCAATCCAGAGACAAGACAGAACTCTACATTGACCTGTAAACCGTTGGATAAGGTGCTCTAGAGCACCTTATCCAGGGTGATCGGAAACTCTCGCACCCGCTTGCCGGTGGCATGGTAGACCGCATTCGCCACCGCCGCCGCCACCCCGACAATGCCGATCTCTCCCACGCCCTTGGACCCTAGGGCGTTGACGATCTCGTCATGTTCCTCGACAAACACCACGTCAATCTCGCCGATATCGGCATTTACCGGAATGTGGTACTCGGCCAGGCTGTGGTTCATGTAGCGACCCAACTGATGGTCGATCTGGGTCTCTTCATGCAGGGCCATGCCGATGCCCCACACCACCCCGCCGAGGATCTGGCTGCGGGCCATCTTCGGGTTGACCACCCGCCCGGCCGCAATGGCGCTGACCACGCGGCTGACCTTGATCGTGCCCAAGTCTTCATCCACCCGCACTTCGACGAACACCGCCGAATGGGTCGCGGTGGCGTAGCCCTCGCGCTTTTTGTCCGGTTCGCTGTCGACCTGGACTTCCACGCTCTCTTCACCGCTGTCCTTGACCAGCTGTGCCAACGACACGCTCACGTCGCCGGTGTGCAGTTGGCCGCCTTCAAAACGCACGGACTCGGCATCCTTGAACACCGGGTAAGTCTGCCGGGCGATGGTCAGCAGCCTCGCGCTCAACGCTTCGCAGGCTTGCTGCACGGCGGTGCCGACGGACGACACGGTGAACGAGCCGCCTTGCAGCGGCGCGGTGGGCAATGAAGAGTCGCCGAGCAGGAACACCACGTCCTCAACCGCCACGCCACTGGCCTGCGCCGCGATCTGGGTCATCACCGTGTAGGTGCCGGTGCCGATGTCCGTGGTCGCACTGCTGACGGTCAGCTTGCCCTCGGCGTCGATGCGCGCCTTGGCGCTGGCCTTCATCTGCATGGCCTCCCACACACCACCGGCCATGCCCCAGCCGATCAACTGGCAGCCGTCGCGCATGCTGCGCGGTTCCGGGTTGCGCTGGCTCCAGCCGAAGCGTTCGGCGCCTTCGCTGTAACACTCGCGCAGGGCCTTGCTCGACCAAGGCTTGTCTTCGTTCTGGTTGCGCTCTGCGTAGTTGACCAGCCGCAGTTGCACCGGGTCCATGCCCAAGGCGCTGGCCAATTCGTCCATGGCGCACTCCAGGCCGATCACGCCCAAGGCAGCGCCGGGCGCGCGCATGTCCAAGGGCGTGAATACATCCAGCGGCACCAGTTTGTAGGTCAGTTGCACGTTGTCGCAGTGATAGAGCATGCCGCTCCACTCCACCACATGCTCGCTGAAGTCTTCGAAGCGCGAGGTCTGGCCAATCGCCGTATGCCCCAATGCCAGCAGGCGACCATTGGCGGCGGCGCCCATCTGCAAACGCTGCAAGGTGCGCGGGCGGTAGCCGAAGGTGAACATCTGCTGGCGGGTCAGGGTGACGCGCACCGAGCGCTTGAGCGCCAGGGACGCCATCACCGCCAGCGGCAATTGATACTGCGGGCGCAAACCCGAGCCGAACGCGCCGCCGACGAATGCGGCGAAGATCCGCACCTGGCTTTTATCCAGGCCGAACACGTCTTGCACATAGGCCTGGCAGTTCTGCGGGCCCTGGGTCTTGTCATGAATATGCAAGGTGCCGTCCGGCTGATACAGCACGGTGCTGGCGTGGGGTTCCATGGGGTTGTGGTGTTCGATGGGGGTGCTGTAGTGCAGGTCGAGGCTGACGGCGGCAGCGGCCCACTCGGCCTGGAAATTGCCACGCGGCTTGGGCGGCGCCTGCGGTGAAGCATGGGCCTGTTCCTGCTGGGCGAGCAGGTCGGTCTCGAAGTCTTCCCGTGCGTAGTCGATCGCTACCAGCGAGCCGGCATGTCGCGCCAGTTCAAGGTTGTCGGCGATCACCAGGGCCAGGGGCTGGCCGCTGTACAGCACACGGTCGTTATACAGCGGGCGAAACGGTGAACCGTCCGCCGCATCGTCATCCTGGAAGGCATCGTCGTAACGGGCGATTTTCGGCCGGTTGAGGTGATGGATAACCGCCATCACGCCCGGCAGGGCCAGTGCCCTGGACGCATCGATCGCCAGCACACGGCCCTTGGCGATGGTGCTGGACACCACACTGCCGTGGAGCAGGCCGTCCTCGGGAAACTCACCGGCATAACGCGCCTGGCCGGTGACCTTGAGCAGACCGTCGACACGGTCCAGGGGTTTACCAATAGCGGTCATGGGCGATCTCCTGCGACGGCGGCGTCGCTCAGGGCACGGATGATTGCGCGGCGCGCCAGCTTGATCTTGAAGCCGTTGTGTTCCAGCGGCTCGGCGTCTTGCAGCACCGCGTCGGCGGCATTGCTGAAGGTCTCGCGGCTGACCGCCTGGCCGATCAGCGAGGCTTCCACCGCACGGTCGCGCCAGGGTTTATGGGCCACGCCGCCGAGGGCCAGGCGCGCGTCGACGATTCGATCGCCGTCCAACTCGAGAGCGGCGGCCACCGAAACCAAGGCAAACGCGTAAGACGCGCGGTCGCGGATTTTCAGGTAATGGCTGTGACGGGCCAGGTGGTCGGCGGGCAATTCGATGGCGGTGATCAGCTCATCGTCGGCCAGTTGGTTGTCGCGTTGCGGCGCATCACCGGGCAGGCGGTGGAAGTCGGCAAACTCGATAATCCGCGCGCCGCCTCGGCCTTCGACATGCACCCGCGCCTCCAGCGCCGCCAGGGCCACGCACATGTCCGAAGGGTGAGTGGCCACGCACTGTTCGCTGGCGCCGAGGATCGCATGGATACGGTTCAACCCAGTGCGCGCCGGGCAGCCGCTGCCGGGCTCACGCTTGTTGCAGGGCACGCTGGCGTCATAGAAGTAGTAGCAACGGGTGCGCTGCAACAGGTTGCCGCCGGTACTGGCCATATTGCGCAGTTGCGGCGAAGCACCGGCAAGGATCGCCTGGGACAGCAACGGGTAACGCTGTTCGATCAGCGGGTGCCAGGCCAGGTCGGCATTGCTCACCAGCGCGCCGATGCGCAGGCCGCCCTCGGCGGTTTGTTCAATCTCATTGAGCGGCAGGCCGGTGATATCGATCAGGTGCTCGGGGCGGCTGATGTTTTCTTTCATCAAGTCCAGCAGGTTGGTGCCCCCGGCAATAAAGCGCGACGCCGCGCTGCTCAGGTGCACGGCTTCGTGGACATCCGCCGGTTTGCTGTACTGGAAGGGATTCATTGCTCGCCTCCCTGGGCGCGGCACGCCGGCAAAGCCTCTTCGATGGCATCGCGGATATTGCTGTAGGCGCCGCAGCGGCACAGGTTGCCGCTCATCAGCTCCTGGATCTGTGCGCTGTCGTGGGCACGGCCTTCATTGGCCAGGCCAACGGCGGAGCAAATCTGACCGGGCGTGCAGTAGCCGCACTGGAAGGCGTCGTGCTTGATGAAGGCTTGCTGCATCGGGTGCAGTTGGTCGCCGTCGGCCAGGCCTTCGATGGTGGTCAGCTCGGCACCGTCGCACATCACCGCCAGGGTCAGGCAGGCGTTGATGCGTTTGCCGTCGCGCAATACTGTGCACGCACCGCATTGGCCGTGGTCGCAGCCTTTTTTGCTGCCGACCAGGTCCAGTTGCTCGCGCAGCAGGTCCAGCAACGTGGTCCAGGGCAATACATCGAGTTGGCGGTCCTGACCATTGAGGGTCAAGCGTATGGAGTGGGCGACGAACGGCTGGGCCGCCGCGCCATTGGGGGTCGCGCTCATAAACACCTCACGGGTTGGTGTACGTCCGCGGCGTTCAGGAAAGTCGCCGTCTCAGGGGTACGACTTCCCGGGGTATTGAGCGTTCAAGGTGATTGATCAGCGGATATTGAGCAGGGTCTTCAAGGTATTCCGCGGGCCGTTGATCGACGAGTTGCTGTATTCGAACCAGCCTTGGGCCTGGACATTCAGGTCAAATACATAGATGTAGCCCATCAGCGTGCCTGCCCCGCTGCAGGCCTCGCTGATGCTGCCGACCTGGCATACGGGCGTACGTTGCCCGTTCAGTTCGGCACCATTGAAGCGACCCACCGGGTTGTTACCCAGGCCGACTTCCATCACCGACACTTGGGTGGGCCCACGGTGCGTGCACATCTGGGTGCTTTGCGCGCGTTCCGGGATGGTTTCCATGCAGTGCGCCGATTCGACCTTGAACACGCGCACCTCGCTCAAGGGCGGTGCAGTCGCGCCCCACACCGGTGCCGCGCCCAACCACAGGCCGAGACAAGGGATCAGGGCTAGACTCCACGCGTTGGCTTTTTTCATGCTGTCGATGACCTGCTGTTGAACGTCGCCGCAGTATGCCTCAAGGCCATGCGCCACACAGCCTCGGCTGCTGGTATGATGCGCCGCTTTTTCCGATCCTCTCTGGAACCACAGGCGCTTGGCGCAGTTTGTGCTTTGACTTAGAGGTCAACAAATAACGACGCAACATAGCGTCACAGGGAGCAGGCATGCTGGAAAAGCTGTTTCAACTCAAGGCACACAACACCAACGTGCGCACCGAGATCCTCGCGGGCATCACGACATTCCTGGCCATGGCCTACATCCTGTTCGTGAACCCGAGCATCCTCGGCGAGACCGGCATGGACAAGGGCGCGGTATTTGTCGCGACCTGCCTGGCGGCGGCCATCGGTTCGACCGTGATGGGCCTGATCGCCAACTACCCGATCGCGCTGGCACCGGGCATGGGCCTCAACGCCTTCTTTACCTACACCGTGGTGTTGCACATGGGCCACACCTGGCAGGTTGCGCTGGGTGCGGTATTCATTTCGGCGGTGCTGTTCTTCCTGCTGTCGATCTTCCGTATCCGTGAGTGGATCATCAACAGCATTCCCCTGCCCCTGCGTTCGGCGATTGCCGCCGGTATCGGCCTGTTCCTGGCACTGATCGCCCTGCACAACGCCGGGATCGTGGTCGGCAACCCCAACACCCTGGTGGGCATGGGCGACCTGACCAAGCCGGCGCCTATCCTGGCCATCCTCGGCTTCATGCTGATCGTTGCGCTGGAAGCCCTGGCCGTACGCGGCGCGGTGCTGATCGGCATCCTGGCGGTGACCATCGTCTCCATTCTGCTGGGCGTCACCGCGTTCGGCGGCGTGATGTCCATGCCGCCGTCCCTGGACCCGACTTTCCTGCAGCTGGATATCAAGGGCGCGCTGGACATCGGCCTGGTCAGCGTGATCTTCGCCTTCCTGTTCGTCGACCTGTTCGACAACTCCGGCACCCTGATCGGCGTGGCCAAGCGCGCCGGGCTGATGGGCAAGGACGGCCACATGCCGAAAATGGGCCGTGCGCTGATCGCCGACAGTACCGCCGCCATGGCCGGTTCCCTGCTGGGTACGTCGACCACCACCAGCTACATTGAATCAGCTGCGGGCGTGAGCGCCGGTGGCCGTACCGGCTTGACCGCCATCGTGGTGGCGATCCTGTTCCTGCTGGCGCTGTTCTTCTCGCCGCTGGCCGCCAGCGTACCGGCCTTTGCTACCGCGCCGGCGCTGCTGTTCGTCGCCGTATTGATGACCTCAGGCCTGGCCGAAATCGACTGGGATGACATTACCGTTGCAGCGCCGGTGGTGATCACCGCCCTGGCGATGCCCTTCACTTACTCCATCGCCAACGGCATTGCCTTCGGTTTCATCGCCTGGACCGCCATCAAGCTGCTTTCGGGCCGCTACCGTGAGCTCAACCCGGCACTGGTGATTCTGTCGATTCTGTTCGTGATCAAGCTGGGCTGGTTCAACGCATGACTTTTGACGCCACACGCTACACCGCTCAACTGCAAGACAAGGTCACGCGCTTGCGTGACCTGTTGGCACCGTTCGACGCACCCGAGCCGCAGGTCTTCGAGTCGTCTCTGCAGAACTTCCGCCTGCGGGCGGAGTTCCGCTTGTGGCGCGAAGGCGGTGAACGCCACTACGCGATGTTTTCCCAGGACGACAAGCGCACGCCGATCCTGATCGAAGAATTCCCCATCGCCAGCCAGCGCATCAACCAGTTGATGCCGCAGCTCAAGGCCGCCTGGCAAGCCAGCGCCGCCCTGAGCCACAAGCTGTTCCAGGTGGAGTTCCTCACCACCCTGGCCGGCGACGCGATGATCACCCTGTGTTATCACCGCCCGCTGGACGAGCACTGGCACACCGCGGCGAATAAGCTGGCGGCTGATTTGAATGTGAGCATCATCGGCCGCTCCAAGGGCAAGCGCGATGTGATCGGCCACGACTACGTGGTGGAAAAACTCGACGTCGGCGGCCGCACCTTCAGCTACCGTCAACCCGAAGGCGCGTTCACCCAGCCCAACGGCACGGTGAACCAGAAGATGCTCAACTGGGCATACGAAGCCTTGGGCGATCGCCCGGATGACTTGCTGGAGCTGTATTGCGGCAACGGCAACTTCACCCTGCCCCTGGCCACCCGTGTGCGTAAAGTGCTGGCTACCGAGATCAGCAAGACCTCGGTGAATGCGGCCCTGAGCAACCTCGAGGAAAACGCGGTGGGTAACGTCACCCTGGTGCGCCTCTCCGCCGAAGAACTTACCGAAGCGCTGAACGAAGTGCGCCCATTCCGCCGCCTGCACGGCATCGACCTCAAAAGCTACGAATTCGGTAGCGTGTTCGTCGACCCGCCCCGCGCCGGCATGGACCCGGACACCTGCGAACTGACCCGGCGCTTCGACAACATCCTGTACATCTCCTGCAACCCGGAGACGCTGGCAGCGAATATTGCGCAACTGCATGACACCCACCGCATTACCCAGTGTGCGATGTTTGACCAGTTCCCGTGGACGCACCATATGGAATCCGGGGTGTTATTGACCCGGCGGTAATTCAGCGTCCTCAGGTTCCTTCTTGCGTGGCCGGCCGCCCTTCTTGCCATTGGCGCGGGCGGCGGCGGATTTGGCAGCGCTGCTCTTGCGACCGTTGCGTGATGCTACCAGGCTGGTAGCCAGGTCCATCAGCGGCTGGCTTGTGGCGATCAGGCCCGTGATCGAAACATCCAGATCCTGGGCCTCACAGCTAATGGCCTTGCCACCGAAACTGACTTCCAACTGCTGGAAATCTTCCTCTGAAAACCCTTCGAACTCCGGCAGGCCGGCCACCGGCAACATGACGCGGCTGCCGTCGCTGAAGCCGATGGAGATGCAATCGTTTTCGTAACGCACATTGCTGGCGTTGGCGTACAGGCGCTTTAGCCTGCGGCCACGGGCGATTGCCTTGTCGACGTCGGCGTCAGTGAGAGGTACATAAGGTATGACTTTGGCTTTTACGATTTTCATAAATTAATCCCTACGCAATCTGGCGCTCTTACCAGATTCAAAATGGTCCGTTGCGCTAAGGCGTCGTGCCAGGCGCTTGCGATAACGTAGACACCACGTCGAATGACTAACCCTGGAACCAATTCACTGGTGTCCCAGTTCCAGGAATGGTTCTCCAGGCAAACCGTTTGCAGTTTTTCCCACCAAATCCTGCGCGCCCGTGCCAGATAATGTCGCTGCATGATTACCTCGCGTATTTCCTTCAGAACCGCAGTGGGTGGCCGCCTCCGTTCAGGCTCTACATCCCACAACTCAACGTCCCCATCCAAAAAACTGAAACGAAACCGCGCATCCCACCCCTTGCCCCTGACATGTACATGAGGCGGGCAATGCTCGTCCCTGATAAACACCGAGATGACATACCCCTTGTAAGCACCTACTTTCATCGTAACCCATCCGTTAGGTTATTTTCCGCCAGGTAACAATTTCCCTCCTGCCACCCGACAACCGGCTCCATCGTCTCGAAGCTGTTTCACAGATTAGTAACCACAAAAAACCCGGCGAATGCCGGGTTGTAACCACTCATGCCGAAGGCTGGAAATACCCCGCCAACGCCCGCAAGTCCTGCTCACTCAGCAACCCCGCGTAATACTTCAACTGAATCCTGGCCAGCAGATAGGCATGTCGCGCATTCGCCAGGTCGCGGCGGGCGGTGAACAGTTGTTGCTCGGCGTCGAGCACGTCGAGGTTGACCCGCTCACCGCCGCTGACGCTCTTTTTGGTCGCAGTGACCAGCGCGGTGGCGGAGCTGACAGCCATCTCGTAGGCACGCACTTTCGCCGCGCCACTGGTGTTGAGGTTGAACTGCTTGCGCAGCTCCACCAGCGTCGCCGAGGTATGTGCGTCCAGCTCGTATTGGGCCTGGGACAGTTGATTGGCCGCCTGGCGCGTAGAGGCCGATACCGACCCGCCGGCAAACAACGGCAGGCTGACCTGGATACCGACGCTGTTGGTGTCGTACTTCTGGTTGTAGCTGCTTTCCGAATCGGAGCTGGTCTGGCGGCTGCTGGCGTACAGGCTGACCTTGGGCATGTGCCCGGCGCGTTTGCGCTCCACTTCGTAGGACGCCACGTCCAGCGCGTGGTGCTGGGACTTGAGTTCGGGGTTGTTGGCCATGGCCAGTTCGCGCCAGGTTTCGAAGCGGTTGGGCTCCAGGGGCGGGATGTCGAATGGACGGGCCAGGGGTGCCAGCGCTTCGATCTGCAACGGTTGGCCGACAATCGCTTCCAGCTCGCGCAAGGCGCTGTCCTGGGCGTCCAGCGCTTCGATTTCCTCTGCCTGGGCCAGGCTCAATCGCGCTTGGGTCTCCAAGACATCGGTGCGCGTGCCTTCGCCGCCTTTGAGTAGACGATCATTGAGTTGCAGGCGCTCGGCAAATGCCCGCTTCTGCGCACGGCTCAACTCGATGCGTTCCTGCGCCAGCAGCGCCTGGCTGTAGGCGCTGAGCACGCGCACGGCCAGTTCCTGGCTCTTGCCGCGAAAACGCTCATCGGCCATCAGCGCCTGGGCGGTGCCTTGGCGAAAGCGCGCGTAGGCTTCGTAATCCAGCAACGGCTGCTGCAAGGTCAGGGTCGAGGCGTAGCTGCGGTAATCACGGTCGCTGGTGACATCGCCGACAGCGGTGCTTTGGGTGACTTCGGATTCATTGCGCGAGTTGTTATAGCTCCAGGACAAGTTCGGCAATAACGCTGCACGGCCGATCACGCGGTTCTCTTCACCGGCCTCGCGCTCCTGGATGGCGGCCTGGAAGGTCGGGTCATTGCGCAGGGCGAGGTCGTAGGCGTCGAGCAAACCCAAGGCATGTGCCGCCGGTGTAACGCTCAGGCACAGGGTAAAAAACAGTGCCTTCATTCTTCCACCAGGGCCATGTGGGTACGGTCCAGCAAGGGTTTGAACAGGTAGTTGAGCATCGAACGCTCACCGGTCTTGATGAAGGTTTCCACCGGCATGCCCGGACGAATCCGCACGCCGTCCAGTTGTTGCATGCCCGCCGCACTGACCTGGGCACGCACGGTGTAATAAGGCTCGTCGGTGCGCTCATCGACCTGGCGGTCGGCGGAGACCAGCGTCACCTCACCGGCCACCCGTGGGGTGGTGGCCTGGTTGAAGGCCGAGAACAGCAACTCCACCGGTAGGCCCGGATGCACTTTGTCGATCATTTGCACCGGCACCCGCGCTTCCACCCACAACGCTTCGCCCTGGGGCACGATGTCCATCAGCGCCTGGCCGGGCTTGATCACCCCGCCTTCGGTGTACACCTCCAACCCCACCACCACCCCCGAGGCCGGCGCCCGCACCAGGCTGTTGGCCAGTTCGAACTCGGCCGAGGCCAGGCGGTTGCGCAGGTCGTCGCTGCGGGTGCGGGTCTCGGCCAACTGACCGCGCAGGTCTTTCTGGAAGTCTTCGCCGAGCTGGCGGATGCGCAGGCGCAGTTCCAGAACCTGGCGCTGCAACTGGCCGATGCGTCCGTAGTCTTCGGCAATCGCGCCGTCGACCTGGGCGTACAGGCGCTCGCTGTCGAGCAGGCGATTGCGCGGGATATAGCCATCGCGCGCCAACTCGCGCAGCCCTTGCAGTTGCTCATTCAATGCCGCGCGTTGCTGCAGCTTACTCGCCTGGGAATCCCGCGTGCCGCGCAACTGCGCCTCGGCGCCAGCGATGGTTTCGCGCAGGCCTTGCTGCTCGGTGGCCAGCGCCTGGGCGCGGCTGGTGAACAGTTGCCGTTGCAGATTCAGGGTGTTGGCGGCCTCCGGCTCGTTGAGCAATTCAGGACCGAAGGTGATGGCGGGCAGACCTTCGCTTTCCGCACTCAAGCGCGCCTCACTGGCCAGGGACGCCAGGTACTGGCTGCGCAGCGACTGCATCTGCCCGCGCAAGGGCGTCTCCTTCAAGCGCAACAGCACCTGGCCGGCGTTGACCACATCACCGTCACGCACCTCGATACGCTCGACGATGCCCCCGGCAGGATGCTGCACGGTCTTGCGATGGCCAGAGACCATGACCTTGCCCGACACCGCCACGCCCTTGTCCAGCGGCGCCAACGCGGCCCAGCCGATAAATCCGGCAAAGCCGCCGAGCACCAGCCACCAGCCCAGGCGCGAATAGTTTTTGTCATCCAGCGCCAACACCGTGTGAGGGCGGTCGCTGACCAGCACCGGCTTACTCATACTCATGCCTGTTTTCCTTCACCGAGGCGGTAGCTCATGCTCAGGGTCGACACCGGTTTGGAGGCTGCCGGTTTCTGCCGCGCCTCCAGCACCCGCGCCGTCGGACCAAAGGCCTGCAACTGGCCGTCCTTGAGGATCAGCAACTGGTCGGTCAGGCTCAGTACATTGGCTTTGTGGGTAATCAGGATCACCGTGCGGCGCTGCTGCTTAAGCTGGGTGATGGCCTGGAGCAGCGCCTGCTCGCCCACTTCGTCAAGGTTGGCGTTGGGCTCATCCAGCACGATCAACGCCGGCAGGCCGTACAGCGCACGGGCCAGGGCCACGCGTTGCTTTTGCCCACCGGACAACCCCGCGCCGCCCTCCCCTAACTGCGTGTCGTAGCCTTGGGGCAGTTGCAGGATCAGGTCATGTACGCCGGCCATTTGCGCGGCGGCCAGGACGTTGTCGGTATCCAGCTCGGCAAACCGTGCGATGTTGTCGGCGATGCTGCCGGCGAACAATTGAATGTCCTGGGGCAGGTAGCCGATGTGCGGGCCGAGTTGCTGTTTGTCCCACTGGGCCAGGTCGGCGCCGTCCAGCCGCACCTTGCCGGCCAGCGGTGCCCAGGCGCCCACCAGCACCCGCGCCAGGGTGGATTTGCCGCAGCCGGAAGGTCCGATCACGCCGAGCACGTCCCCCGCTGGCAGGTTGAACCCCAGGTTCACCAGCGCCGGCCGACGGCTGCCGGGGGCGCAGGCGCTGATGTGCTCGACGCTCAACTGGCCCTTGGGCACCGGCAGGCTCATGCGCGGCGGTCGCGCCGGGTTGGCCGCCAGCAACTGCGACAAGCGCTCGTAGGCCAGGCGCGCCGAGCCCCATTGCTTCCAGACGCCGATCAGTTGGTCGATGGGGCTCAGCACCCGCCCCATCAGGATCGAGCCGGCAATCATCATCCCCGGCGTGATATCGCCCTGCACCGCCAGCAACGCGCCCAGGCCGAGTACCAGCGATTGCAACGCCAGGCGCACGCCCTTGGACCAGGCGGTGACGGCGGCGGTCTTTTCACTGGCGAGGTTTTGCTCGGCGAGGAACGCCTGGTGCTGGTGGAACCAACGCCCGCGCAAGGTGGCGAGCATGCCCATGGCTTCGATGCTGTCGGCATTGCGCAGGTTGGCCGTGGCCTGCTGGCTGGCGTGGATGGACAGTTGGCTGGCCTCGGCCATCGGCGCCTGGCTGACATGGTGGTTGATCCACGCCAACGCGATCAGCATCACCGCGCCGCCCAGCGCCAGCAGGCCAAGCCAGGGGTGGAACAGGAAGATCACCAGCAGGTACACCGGAAACCACGGCGCATCGAAAAACGCGAACAGCGCCTGGCCGGTGGCAAACTGGCGCAAGGTGGTCAGGTCATGCAACGCCTGGCCTGCCGCCTGGGTGCCGCCCTTGAGTTGCGCTTCGAACGCGGCGTCGTAGACCCGCTGGTTCAGGCGCATGTCCATCTGCGTGCCGAGGCGGATCACCACCTGGCTGCGCACCCACTCCAGCGCGCCCATCAGGCCGAACAGGCCGAGGATCATCAACGTCAGCATGAGCAGGGTCATCTGATTGCCCGAGGCCAGCACCCGGTCGTACACCTGCAGCATGTACAACGCCGGGGCCAGCATCAGCAGGTTGATCACCGCCGAAAACAGGCCGATGTTGAAGAAGCCACTTTTATAGGCCGTGAGGGCGGCCAGGGTTTCGTTGCCGGCGTGGCGCATCTGGGGATTCTCGTGGGGTTGAACGTGCAGCGTCGCCGCGTTGACAGCCGATACGACGCTGCGCAGAATTCGGCACCGCCGTCGCCGGAAGAGTTAGAAGGCTTGGGCGACGGCGGTGTAATGCAGCGAATGGGAGAGCGATCTTCCATTCGCTTTTTCATGCAGCAGCAGGTTCAGGCAGCGAGTGCCCAGTCCTGTGCCACGTCCTGCACGCCCACCAGGGCAACATCGGTGGACACTGCGCTGGCGTGTGCCGCCAGGCCCGCAGACACTTCGTCGAAGGTGCTGGCAGTGGACAGGCCGAAGTCGTCGAGCAGGTTGTTGAGCACGGTTTCCAGCGCGGCGGTGTTGCCCTGCATCAAACCGTAGATCACGCTCTGTACGTCGTTGCCAGCCCGGCCGGCGCCCTCGGCGGCGCTCAGGTCGAGGCCGTTGAACGCGACCTTGAAGTCGCTCAGGGAGAAGTCGCTGCCACTGCCGCCGCCCAGGCCTGTACCCAGTTGCACGTTATCCAGGTCGCCCCACAGGTAGTGGTTCAGGTTGCTGCTGGCGGGCAACGACGGGTTGAACACATAGTGCAGGCCATTGCTGGTGTCGCTGTCGGCGATGAACGCGTACTCGGAGTTGTTGGCGCCGTGGGTCGAATACTGGTCGCCGCTGAGGGTGCCGTTGCTGAAACCGCCGGTGTTGCTGGTGCCGTGCCCTGCAGTGTTGAACCCCACTGCCCAGGAGCTCAGGTAGTCTGATACCGACAGAGAACCCAGGCCCGAATCGTAGCTAACAGAAATAGTCATCGCTAAACCTCGTTAAACAACGTTGTTGATGAGCACGCCGGTGCGGCGCGCCTTTTTGCCCACCCATGGGCAAAACCGTTGATCAGGTGCCTGCGCACGCTGATCAGAATTTGTATTCCAACATGCCGCTCAGGGTTCGCCCGCGCGCCAGGCTGAGGTTGTTGGCGTCGCCCATGGCGACGAAATAGGCTTCATCGGTGGCGTTTTCCAACGCCAGTGCAATGTTCAGTTGATCCGTCATCCAGTAACTGGCGTACAGGTCATAGAGCGTGTACTTGGGCCACATCGCCTGATCCATCAGCTCGTAGCCCTGCTGATTGAGGTTTTCGCCGTTGCCCGAGCTGTAGCGCACACGCACACCCGTATCCAGGCGTTTTTCCATGAAGCGCGTACCCAGGGTCAGCGAGCCGCGATCGGCCGGCATGTACGTGGCGTTACCCATGATTCGCCCGCAGCTTTCCTTGTTGTTGGCGACGTCGTCATCCAACACCTCATAGGTGGTGACCGGCCGTATGCCGATGCGCCCATCCGGCAGGGTGAAACGCTCCAGGCGAGTAGTCCTTGGCCCGGTGGTCTTGGCACCGCCCATGTAATAGTTCTTCGAGCAGAACTCATTGCTGCCGATCATGTGGGTGTAGCTGAGGTTGGCGTACGCGCGGCCCATGTCGTAATTGAGCTGGTATTCAACCCCGCGAAAACGTGTCGGGTTGGTGTTATTGACGTAAGCCATGGTCCCGAGGAATCCACCCACCTGGGTTTCCGGCAAGCTGACGCTGGTGTTGAGGAAAGAGAAGTTTTCGATCCGGGTATCGAAGTACGCCACCTTCATGCCGAGGCGATCGTCACTGAAAAACAAGCCTTCCTTGAAAACATTCATGCCCACTTCCCAATCCCGTGACTCTTCAGGCTTGAGGTAGGGGTTGGGAAATACGCGCTCTCCCGAACCGCCACCGTGGGGTCGGCCGGTCATGAAGGTTTCGGTCACCGCCGGTGGCCGCCAGCCCTTGCCCCACCGGGTATAGAGCTGCAGCCAGTCCACGCCCGGTTTCACCGCGAGACCGAAGGTGGGGGAAAACTGGCCTTCTTCACGGTCGACCTCCATCACTTCCGAGACACGCCTGGCGCCGACAAGGCTGTTGTAGAAGCGATCACGCCGGTACAGGGTCATGCCGGTTTCGCCTTCGAGCCGATAGCGGTCATAACGCAAGCCCGCATCCAGGGCCAGCCAGCCGCCATATTCGTACTGCGCGTTGTTGAACAGGCTGGCGATGGTGCGTTTGCCCCCTGGCGTGCTGCCCTCTGCGTAAGGCAACAAGCCCAGGTTGTTGGTGGCTTCAACTTTGTTGGTGCGGGGCTTGAACTCGTCCTGATACAGCTCCACCCCGTAGTTCCAGGTGACATGCCCCTGTTCGCCGAAATCAAACCGCGAGGTGTTGTCACCCTGCAGGCCCCAGGTGTCGGTCTGAAAGTGATCGGTGTAGGCGCCGACGTAGTTACCGGTACCTGGCGACGACAGGTTGGGGGCGTTGCTGCGATCCATCTGGGTGGTGACGTAATAGAGCTTGGCCTTGAGATCGATCAGCGGGTTGTCCGGGCTATAGCTGTAGTCCAGCGCGACGTTTTTGGCGTTGAGGTTGTTTTTGCTGGTGCGTACGTAGTAGGTGCTCTGAAGGTCGTTGGCGATATAGCCCCAGGCATCGTTACTGTCGGTGTCGGTTTCCAGGTAGCTCAACTGCACGCGCTGGTCGTTGGGCAGGTTCAGGCCGAACTTGACGATCTGCGAGCGGGTCACGCTGCCGGTGTCGCCGACTTCGCTGTTCAACCAGTCGTCGAAGGCCGCAGGGGCAGATGACCTGGCGCGCAGGTTGGTGCCCAGGTTGTCGTCGTTGTGCCTGCCGGCGCGGTAGTTACCGAAATGCCGCTCGCTGTAGCCCAGCACGACATCGCCGCGCTCATCACCAAAGGCAAACACGCCACTGCCGTTGAAGTCGGTGCCGTTACCCAGCTCACCGATGCCGCTGCCGGCGCGAAGGCGGCCGCCGTAGTCCTTGCCGTCCTTGAGGAACTCACTGGCATCCAGGGTCTTGAACGAAGCAATGCCGCCCAGCACGGCCGCACCGCCTTGCCCCGACTGGCTGCCCTTGTCGATCTCGATGCTGGAGATGAACTCCGGGTCGATCAGCATGGTGCCGTTGCGCTGCTGGTGGCCGTTGACGTTGAAGTTCTGGCGCATGCCGTCGATGTTCATGTTCACCCGGCCATAGTCCTGCACACCGCGAATATTCACCGACAGACCAGGGTCGCGCTGGTTGACGGCGGTGTAGACGCCGGCGGTTTCTTCGAGCATGTCGGCGGCATGACGGGGCGGACGTTTATCGATCATGTCGCGGCTGATCACCGCCACGGACTTTGGGGTCTGGTACACCCAGTCGCTGGCCTGGCCGTTGGTGTTGCCGGTGATGGTGGTGGTGCCCACGGTCATGGCGCCGTCGTGGTCGTCGCTGACACGGTTGAGGGTGACCTGGCGCTCACCGGTAAAGCGATATTCCACCGGCGTGGCACCGAGCAAACGGCCAAGCCCTTCCTGCACGCTGAAGCTGCCTTTGAGCGCGGTGCTGCTCAAGCCTTGCAGGCGCGGGCTGTCGAACAGCACCTGCAGACCGGCCTGGTCGGCAAAGGCCAATACGGCACTGCCCAAGGATTGCGCCGGGACATCGAACACCCGCACCGCCGACTGGGAAGCGTCCACCTGAGGCTGCACCGCATACACGGGAGCGGCCGCGGCGAACAGCCCCAAGTGGATGGCCAGGGCTAACCGGCTACCGGTGATACGCCCCTTGGTGAGTGCTGACATTTCTGGTTTCCCTGCGCTGATCGTATGTTTGTTTATGCGAATGCTTCTCACCTAGCAAGACGTACGAGGCGCAGGAAGTCAGTAAGGTTTTTTAAAAAGTTTTTGCGCAGGGGGTTTTAAGCGGGTGAGAGCAGGCCTCCCACCGGGTCATCAATAGATCAGGCTGAGGCCTGCCAGGTCCAAGCGTTGCACTTGGAGTTCCTGGGTGAGCGTTCCGAGGGCGCTGTCGAGCATGTCGAGACGGAAGACGCCGCTGACTTCGCGCTCGCCCAAATCGGAATGGGTCAACACCACCCGCCCCGGACGGTAGCGATTGAGCTGCTCAATAACCTTGGCCAGGGGCTGGCGATCAAAGATCAGCACGCCGCGTCGCCAACTGGTGGCACGGTCTACATCGAATTGATCCAGGGGCACCACCCCCTCCTGGGCGTTGTAGCTAGCAGCCTGGCCCTCCTGGAGCACCCGATCGCTCGGGCCTTTTTTCGGCGAAGCGTGCAAAGACACCTCGACGCTGTGCTGCAACACGCCCACCCAAGCACGGCGGTCGGCCTCGCGCTCCACCACAAACCGCGTGCCCAGCGCCCGCGTCTGCCCGCCGGCGCTCTGTACCACGAACGGACGGGTCTCCTGACCCACCATCGGCGCCACATCAAAAATCGCCGAGCCCTGGATCAGGCTGATACGCCGCTGCACGCCGTCGTAATCCAGGCGGATGGCACTGGCGGAATCCAGCTCCACCGTGCTGCCATCGGCCAAGTGCACGGTGCGTACCTCGCCCTTTTGGGTGACATAGTCGGCCTGCATGCGCAGCCAGGCGTCCGGCCCGCGCAGCCAGCCGACGCCGGCCACCACCACGACCAGCGCGACCGCCGCCGCACGCTGCCAGGGCCTGCGCCGCAGGGAGCGACGCACAGGCAGCGCTGCGGTCGCGGGGCGCTGGCGGTGAACGGTCTCGTCCTTATGCACCTCGCCCAACGCCGCCCAGGTCTGTTCGGCAAAGCGCAGCGCCGCTTCGTGGCGGCTGTCGCAGGCGATCCACTGGCGCAGCTCGGCCTGCTCCTGGTCGGTCAGGGCACCGGCGTGCAGGCGCACCGCCCACTCGGCGGCCTCCTCGGTAATGCTGTGCTGTTGCGGACCCTGGCTATTCACGTGTGAATCTCGAATTTTTCGTTATATGACGCTGTGACGTCTGAGCTGAGGTTTTTCCGTAATTCATTCGTCGGCTGGCTCCACCTCGCCGTCCTGCAAGCGCTGCATCACATATGCCAGCGCCTTGGCCAGGTGCTTTTGCACGGAGCTGTCGGAGATATCCAAATGCCGGGCGACCTGGGCGTGGGTCATGCCCTCTATACGGTTCAGACGGAAGATCTGCTGGGTGCGTTCCGGCAATTCCGCCAACGCCTGCTTCAATGCCTGTCGCTGTTGCTGCGCCATTGCCTGAGCCTCCAACCCGGCCACTTCATCTTCAATCTCGGCCAGCGCCTCATGGGGCACGGAGTCTGTCTTGCGCCGCGCTTCCTGGCGAATATGGTCGATCAGCAGATTGCTCGCCGTTCGATAGAGATAGCCCTGGGAGTTGTCGATACGCTCGCCGGCGGGTTTTTCCGCCAGGCGCAGGAAGCTCTCCTGCACCAGGTCGGCCGCCAACTGCGGGTCCCGTACCTTGCGCGCCAGATACCCGCGCAGGGTATCGGCGTGCTTGAGAAACAGGCCTTTGAGATCCACGTCCGACAAACCGACTCCCTGGAATGTAAAGGAAACAGGCGGGCATCTTAAGCGTTGTCGAGAATGATTTTCAATTGATATCTAATCTGATTCGAGCGCCGGACACGTCTGATTAACGGTTCGGTAATCGAACACATCTGCCGTCATCAATTGACCAAATTAACTAACCAGTACATTTTATCCCCACAACCAACAAGAACTGTGGAGATCCCCCGTATGCCGCCCATCGTGCTGGTGCTCAACGGCCCCAACCTCAACCTGCTCGGCACCCGCGAGCCTGCGACCTACGGCCACGAAACCCTGGCCGACGTCGCTGCCCTGTGCGGCCGCAGCGCTGAACAACTGGGGCTCAAAATCGAATTCCGCCAGACCAACCACGAAGGCGAACTGCTCGACTGGATCCACGGCGCCCGCGCCCGCTGCGCCGGTATCGTGATCAACCCGGCAGCCTGGACCCACACCTCGGTGGCCATTCGCGACGCCTTGGTGGCCAGTGAAGTGCCGGTGATCGAGGTGCACTTATCCAATGTGCATGCGCGCGAGGCGTTTCGGCATCACTCGTTTGTGTCGCCCATCGCCAAGGCGGTGCTCGCGGGCTTTGGCAGCCATGGCTACCACTTGGCCCTGGAACATTTCAGCCAGTTGTTGAAGGGGTCGGCCCGATGAAACCGCGCATCCTCGCCGGCCTGATCGGCGCCGGCATCCAGGCTTCCCGCACCCCTGCGCTGCATGAGCAGGAAGGCGACGCCCAAGGCTTGCGCTACCTGTATCGCCTGATTGACCTTGAGCCCCTGCACCTGGACATCAACGCCCTGCCCGACCTGCTGGAGGCTGCCGAGTTGATGCACTTCACCGGGTTGAACATTACCTACCCGTGCAAGCAGGCAATCCTGCCGTTGCTCGATGATTTGTCCGACGAGGCCCGAGGCATCGGCGCGGTCAACACCGTGGTGTTCAAGGACGGCAAGCGCATCGGCCATAACACCGACTGCCTGGGATTTGCCGAAGGCTTTCGCCGCAACCTCAACGATGTGCCGCGCCAACGCGTGGTGCAGATGGGCGCGGGCGGTGCCGGCGCAGCGGTGGCACATGCGCTATTGGCAGAAGGTGTGGAACACTTGAGTATTTTCGACGTGGACGCCAGCCGCGCCCGCGACCTTGTGGACAACCTCGCCCAGCGTTTCGGCGCCGGCCGCGCCCAGGTCGGCACCCACCTTGAAAACGCCATGGCCGAAGCCGATGGCTTGGTCAACACCACGCCCATAGGCATGGCCAAGCTGCCCGGCACACCGGTGCCCGCGGCCCTGCTGAGAGCCGAACTGTGGGTGGCTGAAATTGTGTACTTCCCGCTGGAAACCGAACTGCTGCGCGATGCCCGCGCCTTGGGCTGCCGCACCCTGGATGGCGGCAACATGGCGGTGTTCCAGGCGGTGAAGGCGTTTGAGTTGTTCAGTGGCGAGGTGCCGGATGCGCAGCGGATGCTCGCGCACTTCAAGAGCATGAACAGCTGAAATGTGGGAGGGCAAGCGCCCTCCCCCATTGGGTCAGGCGGTGTACTCAGGCCTGCAGGTAGCGCAGCACCGATTCGCAAATCATCTCGCGATGCCGTTGTTTAACCGCCTCATCCGACAGGTCGATCTGAAAGATCTCACTGAACGTATGGCGGTTGGACACCCGGTAAAAGCTGAATGAGTTGATCAGCAGGTGCACGTCCAACGGTTCCAGCCCTTCGCGAAACAGCCCCATCTCGGCGCCCCGGCGCAACGTCACCCCTAGCCCCTCGAGGATTTTGCTGTTCATCGCCTTGATGGTTTCGGTGCGTTTCACGTACTCGGCATTGTGGATATTTTCGATGCTGACGATTCGCACGAAATCGACGTTCTGATCGTGGTGATCGAAGGTGAACTCCACCAGCCGCCGGATCGCCTCACGCGGTTCCAGGGAGGTGAGGTTCATCCGCGTTTCGGTGTTGCGAATATCGCCGTAGAGCTTCTCCAGCACCTCGACGTACAACTGCTCCTTGCTGCCGAAGTAGTAATAGATCATGCGTTTGGAGGTATGGATGCGCTCGGCGATGGCATCCACGCGAGCGCCGGACAGGCCCTGCTGAACAAACTCGACGATGGCTTCCTGGAGAATGTTCTCGCGGGTCTTTTCCGGGTTGTTCTTACGACTCTTGCGCGGTGCGTCTGACACCGCGGGGAGTTCGGGACTTGAGGTCATGGTGCGCTCACGGCCATTTTTATTGTGCAGGCCGCGATTATGGGCCGAGGCGTCTTACGAAGGAAGCACCTGGCCCACCGTTATAAACGCGCCTGGCGCACCGCGCCGCTGCGGGATTTGGCCATCGCCGCCAGGCGCACCGCTACGTTGGCCGCGCCGTAGCCGGCGTAACCGTTCTTGCGTTGGATGATCTCGAAGAAAAACCGTCCTTCGAAGGGCTCGGTGTACACATGAAACAACTCACCGCCCTGGGCGTCACGGTCGTACAACACGTTGTAGTACGCCAGTTCGCTGAGGAACTCATCATCGAAATCAAAGCGCGCGGCCAGGTCATCGTAGTAGTTGAGCGGAATATCCAGCAGCGGCACCCCGGCCTCCTTGGCACGGCGCACTTCGGCAAAAATATCCGCGCAGTCAAAGGCAATGTGATGCACACCCGAGCCGCGATAGCTCGACAGCGCGTGGGAAATCGCGGTGTTGCGGTTCTCGGAAATATTCAGCGGCAAGCGAATCGAGCTGCAACGGCTGCGCAGCGCACGGCTCTTCACCAGGCCGTAAGGGTCGGGCAGCACCACTTCGTCATCGGCTTCGAAATCCAGCAGGCTCTTGTAGAACAGCACCCAGCTGTCGAGGCTGTCGGCCGGCAAGGCCATGGCCATATGGTCGATGCGCAGCAAACCACCGCCGGCAGCGCTGGACGCTTGCAGATTGAAGTCGGTGTCGTAGATCCCCCCCTCACTCTGATCCACCAGGTAAATCAGGCTACCGTCCGGCGCACGTACTGCCGCCAGCTCCAACTCGTTGGGCCCGACCAGGCCGCGATAGGGCTGGCCCTTGTAGGCCACCGCCCGTTCCAGGGCCTTGGCGCTGTCCTTGACCCGAATCGCCGTGGCGCACAACGACGGCCCATGGGCCTCGAAAAAGTTATGCGCGAAGGAATAGGGTTCGCAGTTGAGGATCAGGTTGATGTCGCCCTGGCGCAGCAGGCTCACGCTCTTGGAGCGGTGCTGGCCGGCCTTGACGAAACCCAGGCGTTCCAGCCAATGGGTGAGCTTGGCGCCGAGGTTTTCATCCACGGCGAATTCGAGGAACTCAATACCGTCGTATTCGCTGGCCGCCGGGGTATCAAACAGAATCTCGACAGGTTGCGCGGGGGCCTCCTGTTGCAGGCGCTCGCGGGTTTTCTCTTCCAGGTACAGCAGGGAGCGCAGGCCATCCGCCGCATTCGCGCGGGTTGGGGCGGCGCGAAAGCCATCGTTGAAAATTTCCAGGGACAACGGCCCGGTGTAGCCGCTCTTGATGATCGGCGCGAGGAACCCCGCCAAGTCGAATTCACCCTGGCCGGGGAAGCAGCGAAAATGCCGGCTCCACTCCAGCACATCCATGGCCAGGATCGGCGCGTCGGCCATTTGCACAAAGAAGATCTTGTCGCCGGGGATCTGCGCGATGGCACTCGGGTCGCCCTTGAGCGACAGCGTGTGGAAGCTGTCGAGCAACACCCCAAGGCTCGGGTGATCGACCTGGCGCACCAGGTTCCACACCTGCTGCCAGGTGTTCACATGCTTGCCCCAGGCCAACGCTTCATAACCAATGCGCAGGCCGCGACGGCCGGCGTGTTCGGCCAACAGGCCGAGGTCGTCGAGCAGGATGCGTTCATCCCCGACGCAATCGGCCGAAGCGTTACTGCACACCAGCACCAGGTCGGTGCCCAGTTCCTGCATCAGGTCGAACTTGCGCTCGGCGCGCTCCAGGTTGCGCGCCAAGCGATCGCGGCGGCAGCCTTCAAAGTCGCGAAACGGCTGGAACAAGGTGATGGCAATGCCGAGGTCGGCGCACATCTGCCTAACTTCCCGAGGGCTGCCGTCGTAATACAACAGGTCGTTCTCGAAGATCTCAACCCCATCGAACCCGGCGGCGGCAATGGCTTCGAGCTTCTCCGGCAGGGTACCGCTCAAAGACACGGTGGCGATGGAACGTTGCATGGGTGACTCCCGGCAATTGTTGTTTATGGCAAATTATTCGCCCCCAGACTACCCGCAGCAATTAAAATGTACGAACCGGTTAGTTTTTGGTGCGATTATCGAACACTAAGCCTCTTTGGCGAATTGACGATTTTTTAGCCACTGCGCACCATCAATCACGCAGCGACACCCAAAAGAAGACCCACAACACCTCATAAAAATTTCAAAAAACGGGTACAACCACATGCCTTCGCAAAATTCCGCCCTGGCCGCGCGCCCGGGCACCCCGCACGCCGGCATCGGCGACAAGATCCGCGGCGCCATGGCCGTGGGTAAAACCCGCTGGGGCATGCTGGCCCTGGTGTTCTTCGCCACCACCCTCAACTACATCGACCGCGCCGCCCTGGGCGTGATGCAACCGATCCTGGCCAAGGAAATGAGCTGGACGGCGATGGACTACGCCAACATCAACTTCTGGTTCCAGGTCGGCTACGCCATCGGCTTCGTGCTGCAAGGCCGCCTGATCGACCGCGTGGGCGTCAAGCGCGTGTTCTTCTGCGCAGTACTGCTGTGGAGCCTGGCCACCGGTGCCCATGGTCTGGCCACTTCGGCGGTCGGTTTTATGGTCTGCCGCTTTATCCTCGGGCTGACCGAAGCCGCCAACTACCCGGCCTGCGTGAAGACCACCCGCCTGTGGTTCCCCGCCGGCGAGCGTGCGGTGGCCACCGGTATCTTCAACGCCGGTACCAACGTCGGCGCGATGATGACGCCGATGCTGCTGCCGTTGATCCTGCATGTGTGGGGCTGGCAGGCTGCGTTCCTGTGCATGGCGTCGCTGGGCGCGATCTGGCTGGTGTTCTGGGGCTTGAAGTACTACAACCCGGAAGACCACCCGAGCGTTAAACAATCCGAACTGGACTACGTGCAACGGGAAGTCGAACCGGAACAACCCGGCGTACCGTTCAGCCGCATCCTGCGCATGCGCGGCACCTGGGCCTTTGCCATCGCTTATGCACTCACCGCACCGGTGTTCTGGTTCTACCTGTATTGGCTGCCGCCGTTCCTGAACCAGCAATACAACCTGGGCATCAACGTGACCCAGATGGGTATCCCGCTGATCATCATCTATCTGACCGCCGACTTCGGCAGTGTGGGCGGGGGGATTCTGTCTTCGTTCCTGATCGGTCGGGGGATGAACTCGATCAAGGCGCGGTTGCTGTCAATGCTGCTGTTTGCCTGCTGCATCGTCGGCGTGATCATGGCGGCCGGTTCCAGCCAGCTGTGGGTCGCGGTGTTTGCCATTTCCCTGGCCATCGGTGCGCACCAGGCGTGGACCGCCAACATCTGGAGCCTGGTGATGGACTACACGCCCAAGCACATGATGAGCACGGTGTTCGGTTTCGGCGGCATGTGTGCAGCCATCGGCGGCATGTTCATGACCCAGATCGTCGGTCACATCCTCACCGTCACCAACAACAACTACACCGTGTTGTTCACCCTGATCCCGGCGATGTACTTCATTGCGCTGACCTGGATGTACTTCATGGCACCGCGCAAGATTCCGACCGTAGACGCCTGATCACCTGCGCCGCTGCTGCCAGGCAGCGGCCAGACCGCTCATGCAGATCACCCCGATGCCGACCACCGTGGTCACATCGGGGGTATGGTTGAACACCAGCCAGCCCAACAACCCCGCGAAGACGATCTGGCAATAGCCGAACGGCGCCAGCAAGGCCGGTGCCGCGAAGCGAAACGCCTGGGTCAGCATCAAGTGCGCGGTCATCCCACAGGTGCCCAGCGCCAGCATCAACACGCCATGCCACAGCGTGGGAACCTGCCAGAAGAACGGCACCATCGCACTCATCACCAAGGTATTGCACAGCCCGGCGAAGAAGTTGCTGGTGGTGGGCGTGTCGTATTGGCTGAGGATGCGCGTAAGCAGTTGGTAGAAGCAGAAGAACAGCGCCGAGCACAGCGGCAGTAACACCGCGGGCGTGAACAACTCACCGCCTGGGTGAATGATCACCAGCACGCCGACGAAACCGCAGATCACCGCCAGCCATTGGCCGCGTGTCACGTGTTCGCCAAGCAGCGGCACCGACAGTGCCGTCACCAGGATCGGCGCGAGGAAGTTCACCGCCGTGGCTTCCGCCAACGGGATGTAATGCAGCGCCGTGGTGAAAAACAGGCTGGTGCCCAACAGGCACAAGGCCCGCACCACCTGCATCCCCGGGCGTTTACTGCGCAGCACGCGCAGCCCTGATTGCGGCAGGAAAATCCCGGCCATCAGCAAGGTGTGCACCACGTAGCGCACCCACACCACCATCACGATCGGGTAGAACCCGGCCAGGTATTTGGACAAGGCATCGTGGCTGGAGAACAGGAATGTCGCCAACACGATCAGCAAAATGCCTTTGAAAGGATGGTTGACGCCGGAAAGGGGGGTGCTGACAGTCATGGAATTCTCTTGCGTGGCGAGCGGAACGCTGAGCACTGAACGAAACAGCGCTCAACCCGGTAATCTAGCAGCCGGGCTGGCGCCTGCCCCAAGAGCATAACCAAACAGCGGGCGAACAGCGCACTAAATCACCGCATTCGAGTCCAACGCAGCACCTTAGCCTGCGCATTGCATACTTTTTAACCAAGGCCTCGTCGCTATGAAAAAATTCCTCTTTGTTCTTTCTGCCCTTGCCCTGCTGACCGCCTGCGACCAGGCGTCCACGCCAGCGCCCAAACCTGCGCCGCCTTCCGTGCAGGCCACCCTGGTACCCGAAACCCCGCCCACGGATAAATGGGTCGGCAAATGGATCGGCGTCGAAGGCCTGCACCTGACCATCGCCAAGGACGACAGCGTCGGCCGTGGCCATTACCTCCTGACCATGCGATACGGCCTCGACGCCGACGACTCGGGCACCTTCAAGGGTGAAGCGGCCGAAGACGGCATCGCCTTCACCCGTCCGGACGGCCCCCAATTGCTGCGCGCCGGCGACGGAGAAGCGACCGGGCTGAAATGGCTGGCGGACAAAAAAGACTGCCTGATCGTCGCCACCGGCGAAGGCTATTGCCGTTAATACCGACCATACTCAGACACTAAAATTAGTGTAGGAGCGAGCTTGCTCGCGAAAATCGTTAACGATAAAGCGGGCAATCTGGTTAAACGCGGTGTTTGTGCGTTTTTCGCGTGCAAGGACTAGGCGTCCCCCTCGCTCCTACCGAAGGCTGATCAAGAGGATTGCCCCATGCTATGGAAAAAAGGCCGACGCAGCGACAACGTGGTGGATGCCCGCGATGACAGTGGCGGCGGTGGTGGCGGGATGCGCTTTGGCGGCGGCAAGGGCCTGAGCCTGACCGCGATTGTGCTGATCGTCGGCATCGGCTGGCTGACCGGCCAGGACCCGATGCAGATCCTCGGCCAGTTGACCGGCCAGATGGAACAGGCGCCCTCGGTGAGTACGCAGTCACGCCAGGCGCCGCCGGCCAACGATGAGCAAGCCGACTTCGTACGCGCGGTGCTGGGCGATACCGAAGACACCTGGGGCCAGGTGTTCAAGGAAAACGGCCTGGTCTACAAAAACCCGAAACTGATCCTGTTCCGTGGCCGGGTCAATTCCGCCTGTGGTGGCGCCACCTCGGCCAGCGGCCCGTTCTATTGCCCGGCGGATCAGCAGGTTTATCTGGACCTGGATTTCTTCCGGGAAATGTCCCAACGCTTCCAGGCGGCCGGCGATTTCGCCCAGGCCTATGTGATCGCCCACGAAGTCGGGCACCACGTACAAACGTTGCTGGGCATTTCGTCGAAGATCCAGGCCGCACGCCAGCAAGGCCGACAAATGCAAGGTGACGGTGGCCTGCTGGTGCGCCAGGAGCTGCAAGCCGACTGCTTCGCCGGTGTGTGGGCCAACCGTGCGCAAAAGCGCCTGAACTGGCTGGAGCCTGGCGATATTGAAGAAGCACTGAACGCCGCCAACGCCATCGGCGATGACCGTTTGCAGCAGCAGGGCCAGGGACGCGTGGTGCCGGACTCGTTTACCCACGGCACCTCGGCACAGCGGGTGCGCTGGTTCAAGACCGGCTTCGCCCAGGGCCAGATCACTCAATGCGACACGTTCGCTGCCAAGAGCCTATAAATGAATCAACGATTGGGACTGCTGTTGGGCCTGTTGCTCATCTCATCATCCGCCTGGGCCGCCGAGCATGGCGTCAAGGTGGTCAGCCCCGAGCGTTTTCATCTGGAGGCCGGCGATCTCAGCCTCGGCCTGAGCCAGGACTGGCGCCAGCCACTGCCCGACGTCACCCGCGCGTTGATCATCGTGCACGGGCGCCTGCGTAATGCGCAGACCTACCTGCAAAGCGGAATGGATGCCGCCGAACACGCCGGCGTCGCCGCCAACACCCTGGTAATCGCGCCGCAGTTTCTGAACGGGTCCGACATGAAGCGCAACCACCTGGGCAACCAGGTGCTGCGCTGGAAGGGCAATGACTGGATGGCCGGCGACGCCTCGACCGGCCCGGGCCAGATCAGCTCTTTCGGCGCCCTCGACCAGATCATCAAGCACCTGGGCAACCGCACGCTGTTCCCGGCGCTGAAGGAAATCGTGGTCGCCGGCCATTCCGGCGGCGGCCAGGTGGTGCAGCGCTTCGCCCTCACCGGCCACGCGCACCCGACCCTGCAAACCGAGGGCATCCGCCTGCGTTATGTGGTGGCCAACCCCTCGTCCTATGCCTACTTCAGCCCACAGCGGCCGGTGAAGTTCGAGACCGCCAGTTGCCCGGGCTTCAACGCCTGGAAGTACGGCATGCAGCACCTGCCGGCCTACGCCAACGGCCAAAGCGCCGAGCAGCTGGAACAGGCCTACGTATCACGCACCATCACTTACCTGCTGGGCCAGCAGGACACCGACCCGAACCACCCGGCACTGGATAAAAGCTGCGAAGCCGAGACCCAGGGCGCGTATCGGCTGATTCGCGGGCACAACTACTTTGACTACCTCAAGCAGCGCCATCCGCAGTTGCGCCAGACGCTGGTGGAAGTGCCGGGGGTGGGGCATGACGGGGATAGGATGTTTACGTCGCCCGAGGGCCAGAAGGTACTGTTTTCCCAGCATTAACTGAAGAAACCGCACCTCCCACATTTGATCTCTATTGCCTGGCCTAAATCATCCGGCGCAGTACCGCGCAATCTGCAGCATGCCAATCCGCCAGCTCCGGCCACGGGTTCTCCGGCAGGTTGACCAACACCGTCCGCGCCCCTGCCGCCCGGCCGCAGTCCAGGTCAAAACGGTAATCGCCGACCATCACCATCTCGCTCGGCGATACATCCCACGCCGCCGCCAATTTCAACAACCCACCCGGATCGGGCTTGGGCGGCGCATCGTCGCGCCCCAGCACATCGTCCACGGCAAAGCAGTCCGCCAGGCCAATCGCCTCCAGGGTGATATGCGCCAACTCCCGCGCATTGCGGGTCAAAATGCCCAGGCGATAACCGCGCCCGGCCAGCTCGCGCACCAGTTCCACCGCACCGTCCGCCGCGACGGAGCCCAGCGCCAGCTCGCGCTCATGTTCCAGCAACCAGGCGTGCTTGGCCGCTGCGATGTCCGCCGGTAATGCGGCAAGGTGAGTGAGGATGTCGTCCTCGGGGGGAATGTCCAGGGCCACGCGAATCGCCGCAAAGTCATGCACCGCCACCGTCAGGGTGCCGTCCATGTCGAACACCCAGTGCTTAACGTCCGTCAGGCTCATGCCCAATCCTTGCGATGGCGGATCAAACCTTCCTGGGTCACCGACGCCACCAGTTGCCCGGCGCGGTTGTACACGCTGCCGCGGGAGAACCCACGGGAATTGCCGGCCCATGGGCTGTCCATGGCGTACAGCAACCAGTCATCGGCACGCAGGTCGGCGTGGAACCACAACGCGTGGTCGAGGCTGGCGACCTGCATGTCTTTCTGCCAAACAGTCTTGCCGTGGGGCAGCAACGAAGTGGTCAGCAGGCCGAAGTCGGAGGCGTAGGCCAGCAGGTATTTGTGCAGCGCCGGCGTATCCGCCAGGGCACCATCGGCGCGAAACCACACGTATTTGACCGGGTCGGACGGCTGCGGGTTGAACGGGTCTTTTTCGGTGACCGGGCGCACTTCGATGGGCTTGGGGCACAGCAGCTTGTCGCGCATATGCTCGGGGATCAGGTGCGCGCGCTGCTGGGTCAGCTCCAGCTCCGACGGCAGGTTTTCCGGGCCGACCACCACGGGCATGGTGGTCTGGTGCTCGAAGCCGGCCTCGTCGTACTGGAACGAAGCGCTGCAGGTGAAGATCGGGTGGCCCTTCTGGATCGCCGTCACGCGGCGGGTGCTGAAACTGCCGCCATCGCGTACACGGTCCACCGAGTACACCACCGGCAACTTCGCATCGCCGGGGCGCAGGAAATAGCCATGCAGGGAATGCACATGCCGCGCTTCTTCGACGGTCTGGCTGGCGGCCGACAGCGACTGGCCGAGCACCTGGCCACCGAACAGTTGGCGAAAACCCAGGTCCTGGCTGCGGCCGCGAAAGAGGTTTTCCTCGATCGGCTCCAGGGTCAGCAAGTCCACCAGATCTTCCAATACTTGGCTCATTCAAACTCTCCTCAGAGCAAAACGGTATCTACCTGTGGGAGCGAGCTTGCTCGCGAAGATCGTTAACGATAACGCAGCGCTTCTGGTTTACTGCAGCGCTCTTGCGTTCTTCGCGAGCAAGCTCGCTCCTACAGGGGGTCTATTGGGCATTCCGGGCTGCTTATCCGTGCAGCGTGTCCAACCATTGGGCGCGGGTGATGCGGTACAAAACGTGGGGGCGCAGCGGGTCATCGGCTGCGACCTTGGGGTGTGCAAAATCTGCCTGGGGATCGTAATGCATACCGATGGCCTGCATGACTTTTTGTGATGGCAGATTGGCTTGAGTGGTGAAGGCGACGATTTCGTCCAACTGCAAACGGTCGAAACCACAGCGCAGCGCGGTCCAGGCCGCCTCACTGGCATAACCCAGGCCCCAATGCTCACGGGCCAGGCGCCAGCCGATTTCCACTGCGGGGGTAAAGCCCGCTTCGAAGCTGACGTTCTGCAACCCGGTCAGGCCGATGAACTCACCCGTGTCCTTGCGTTGCAGGGCCCACAGGCCAAAACCGTATTCGGCGAAGTGGCCGCGAATCCGGCCGATCAGGGCGGCGCTTTCCAGGTGGCTCAATCTGGCCGGGAAATAGCGCATCACCTGCGGGTCGGCACACATGCGCGCGAATTCCGTCAGGTCTGCATCGCGCCACTGGCGCATGACCAGGCGCGCGCTTTCCAATTGCAATATCTCCTCCATGGGTCCCCTCCCCTTGCCATGTGCGTGAGTGTACAGCGCTGTTAAGATCCTTCGCAGATCCCCGTCAGAAAATCCCATGCCTTTGCCATTGATCTACCACGATGACTACAGCCCTGAGTTCCCGGCAGACCACCGGTTCCCCATGGACAAGTTCCGCCTGCTGCGTGACCACCTGGTGGCCAGCGGCCTGACCGAGGACAGCCAATTGCTGCGCCCATCGTTGTGCCCACCGGAGATTCTGGCCCTCGCCCATGAACCTGGGTATATCGAACGCTACATGAGCGGCGAGTTGTCCCGCGAAGACCAACGGCGCCTTGGCCTGCCCTGGAGCGAAGCCCTGGCCCGGCGCACCGTGCGCGCGGTCGGCGGCTCGATCCTGGCGGCGGAGCAGGCGCTGGAACATGGCCTGGCCTGCCACCTGGCGGGCGGTACCCACCACGCCCACTACGACTACCCGGCGGGCTTTTGCATCTTCAATGACCTGGCGGTGATCAGCCATTACCTGCTGGCCAGCGGCCGGGTCAACCGCGTGCTGATCTTCGACTGCGACGTGCACCAGGGCGACGGCACCGCGCGCATCCTCCACGACATGCCGGATGCAATCACCGTGTCCCTGCACTGCGAAAAGAACTTCCCTGCGCGCAAAGCCCAGAGCGATTGGGACATCCCGCTGCCCATGGGCATGGGCGATGCCGACTACCTCACGGTGGTGGACGACGCCCTCAACTACCTGCTGCCGCTCTACCAGCCGGACCTGGTGCTCTACGACGCCGGCGTCGATGTGCACAAGGATGACGCCCTCGGTTACCTCAAGCTGACAGACGCAGGCGTGGCCGCCCGCGATGAAAGCGTGATGCGCCATTGCCTGGGCCGCGACATCCCGGTGATGGGCGTGATCGGTGGCGGCTACAGCAAGGATCGCCCGGCCCTGGCCCGCCGCCACGGGATCCTGCACCACAGCGCGCAGCGGGTGTGGACGTCATCAGGGTGTCATTGAAGTGTGGGCGTTACCCACAATGCCTGTGGAACGGCCTGTGGATAACTTGAGCGTAAGCGTCTGAAAGCCTGCATCCGTATAGCCTGTAGGAAGCTGTACGTTTTTTGATCAGGCAGCGCCGCGCGCCTCGGGTAGAATGCTCGGCCTATTTCCGCGATCGTAGCCCTGCCCATGCCCGATATTTCCTCTCGACACGTCACCATCATCGGCGGTGGCCCTGCCGGGCTGATGGCCGCCGAAGTCTTGAGCCTGGCCGGGGTGCGAGTAGACCTGTACGACGGCATGCCCTCGGTGGGGCGCAAATTCCTGCTGGCGGGCGTGGGCGGCATGAACATCACCCACTCCGAAGCGTACCCCGCGTTCCTGTCGCGCTACGCCGAGCGTGCCGCGAATATGGCGCCGATGCTGCGCGGGTTTGGGGCCGAGGCGTTGTGCGAGTGGATTCATGGTCTGGGTATTCAAACCTTTGTCGGCACCTCCGGTCGCGTATTTCCTACCGATATGAAAGCCGCCCCGCTATTACGTGCCTGGCTCAAACGCCTGCGCGACCAGGGCGTGGTTATCCACACCCGGCACCGTTGGGTGGGCTGGAATGCCGAGGGTGATCTACTTATCCACAGCCCGGACGGCGAAAAAGTTGTTCACAGCGATGCTGTGCTGTTGGCCTTGGGCGGCGGCAGTTGGTCGCGCCTGGGTTCCGACGGCGCCTGGCTCAAGCTGCTGGAGGATAAAGGCGTGCCTTACGTGGCACTGCAACCCAGCAATTGCGGCTTCGAGGTGTCGGCCTGGAGTGAATTGATGGTCAGCAAATTCGCCGGCGCACCGTTGAAAAACGTCGCCATTGGCCTGGGGGATGACAAGCCGCGACTCGGCGAATGCGTGATCACCGCCACCGGTATCGAGGGCAGTTTGATCTACGCGCTGTCGGCGCCGATTCGTGAGGCGATCAACCGTAATGGCTCGGCGACGGTGCATATCGATTTGCTGCCGAGCAAGCCATTGGACAAGGTCCAGGCCGCCTTGACCAAGCCGCGTGGCTCACGCTCGATGAGCAAGCATTTGCACAGTCAATTGGGCCTCGATGGGGTCAAGGCGGCGCTGCTGCGCGAGTTGGCACCCGCCGAACACTTCAACGACCCGGCGCAGTTGGCGGGGGCTATCAAGGCGTTGCCGCTGACAGTGGTGAAGACACGGCCGATGGATGAAGCCATCAGCACCGCAGGCGGTGTGCCCTTTGAGGCGTTGGATGAGCGGCTGATGCTCAAGCAATTGCCGGGGGTGTTTTGTGCGGGGGAGATGCTGGACTGGGAAGCGCCGACCGGGGGGTATTTGCTGACGGGGTGTTTTGCCAGTGGCAGAGCGGCTGGGCGGGGGATGTTGGAGTGGCTCAACCGCTGAGCAATGCGGTGAATTCAAAGCCGCCATCGGGGGCAAGCCCCCACAGTTTGATTTGTGAATACATTCAAAATGTGGGAGGGGCTTGCCCCCGATGAGGCCATCAGCCACCCCGCAAAATCACTTCTTCTTACGCGGCCCGGTATTAAACACCGGCACCTTACGCACCGGCTTGATCGAAGGCTCCGACGGCGCCACTTCACCACTGTCCACCCACTTGCCGAGGTTGCGTTTACCACCGCCACCACCGGACGCCTTGGGCTTCTTCGGTTTTTTCGGCTTCTTCACCACCTGACCGCTGGCATCGGTATCCGGCACGCGGTGTTCCGGCTCGAAGTCCTGTTCCATCTTGCGGGTCAAGGTCTGGCGGGTCAGCATCTCGATGGCCGACAGCATGTTGACTTCATCGGCGCACACCAGGGAAATCGCCTCACCGGTGTTACCCGCGCGACCGGTCCGGCCGATGCGGTGGATGTAGTCCTCCGCCACGATCGGCAGGTCGAAGTTGACCACCAGCGGCAGGTCTTCGATATCCAGGCCACGGGCCGCTACATCGGTGGCGACCAGGATCTGCACTTCGCTCGATTTGAAACGGTCCAGCGCGCGCTGGCGCGTGGCTTGCGGCTTGTCGCCATGGATGCCATCGGCGTTGATGCCCAGGCCCTGCAACTTATCCACCAGCGCATCCACGCCGTTACGGGTCTTGGCAAACACCAGCACCTGCTTCCAGCGGCCTTTGCGCATCAGGTGCACAAACAGCTCCGCCTTGCGCTTCTTGTCCACCGGCACTACCCATTGCTTGACGGTGTTGGCGGCGACGTTACGCGGGCTGACTTCGATGGTCAGCGGGTCGTTGAGCATCTGCCCGGCCAGCAGGCGAATGTCATCGGAGAAGGTCGCGGAGAACAGTAACGTCTGGCGCTTTTTCGGCAGCATGCGGTAGATGTTCGCCAGTTCTTCGGAGAAGCCCAGGTCGAGCATGCGGTCGGCTTCGTCCAGCACCAGGGTTTGCAGCTGGTTGAGTTTCAGCGCGTTCTGGCGGAACAGGTCGATCAGGCGGCCTGGCGTGGCGACCAGTATGTCGACGCCCTTGCGCAGCTTCATCATCTGCGGGTTGATGCTCACGCCGCCGTACACCGCGTAGGTGGTGAGCGGCAGGTGCTGGGCGTATTCGGCAACGCTGGCGTGAACCTGCTCGGCCAGCTCACGGGTCGGGCACAGGATCAGCGCGCGCGCCGAGTTGGCGGCGACTTTCGGCCCTTCCATGGTCAGCAGTTGCAGCAGCGGCACGGCGAAACCGGCGGTCTTGCCGGTGCCGGTCTGGGCCGCGGCCATCAGGTCGCGACCGGCGAGCACCGCCGGAATGGCTTGCGCCTGCACCGGCGTCGGGGTCTGGTAGCCGAGCGTCTCAAGGGCGCGCAGCAAGGGTTCGATCAGGCCAAGTGTGGCGAAAGTCATGTAGTTACCGTAGGAAAAATTCAGCGCAAGGGCGTAATGCGCGGCAGTTTACCTTATTTCCGGCTTGGGCTTTCGCCACTGGGGCAGGCTGATCAACAGCACGGCGCTGATAATCACCAGCATGGCCAGGGCCTCTTCCAGACCGATGGTCTCGCCGATGAACACAATCCCCAGCAACACTGCGACGGCGGGGTTGACGTAGGCATAGCTGGTCGCGGCTGCCGGGCGTACGTGCTTGAGCAGGTACATATAGGCGTTGAAGGCGATGATCGAGCCGAACACGGCCAGGTAAGCCAGGGCCAGCCAGCCTTCCAGCGGCGGCATGGCTTGCAGGCGCTCACCGGTCAGCGCGCTGGCGATCAACAGTGTCACCCCGGCCACCAGCATTTCTGCGGCACTGGCCATAGCGCCCGGCGGCAACGGCAGGCGCCGGCTCCACACCGAACCAAACGCCCACGACGCCGCTGCAAACAACAATAAAGCGGCGCCCATGGGGCTCGACTGCAACGTGCTGCCCATGTTGAGCATGGCGATGCCGATCATGCCCAGGATCACCCCGGCCCATTCCAGCCGGGTATTGCGCGCGCCCCAGAAATACCCACACAGCAAGGTGAACAACGGCACGGTCGCCACCGCCAGCGCCGCCACGCCGGACGACACCCCAGTGTGCTCGGCCACACTCACCGCGCCATTGCCGAAGGTCAGCAGCAAAATACCGATCTTGGCAGCGGCCTTCCACTGCTCCCAGGTCGGCGCCGGCGCCCCACGCCAACGCAAAAAGCCATACATCGCCGCACCCGCCAGCAAAAAGCGAATGCCGCCCAGCATCAGCGGTGGCCAGTATTCAACGCCGATGCGAATCACCAGGTAGGTGGAACCCCAAATCACATACAGTGCAAAAAAGGCGGCGATCAACGGTAAGGGAAAGCGACGTGTGCCAGGCATTGGGCGGCTCGAAGGCAGAGATAAGAGAGGCTTATTCTAAAAAGGCAGGTTGTTAAACATAAGTTACAAAACCTGTTTAAACCGCCCATACACTTTTCAAAACATGGTTATGATGGCTATAAACAATGCTTTCGAAAGCCACGCGCAACTGGAGCCTTCCGATGGACAAATACGACCGCATGCTCCTCAGCGCCCTGCTCGAAGACGGCCGCGCCTCCTACGCGCAACTGGCCCGCACGGTAAACCTCTCCGCCCCCGCCGTGGCCGAACGCGTGGCCAAGCTGGAAG
This sequence comes from Pseudomonas sp. Yb2C2, assembly GCF_052112325.1. NCBI lineage: Bacteria > Pseudomonadati > Pseudomonadota > Gammaproteobacteria > Pseudomonadales > Pseudomonadaceae > Pseudomonas > Pseudomonas sp. Yb2C2. Next base: position 88,637 of record NZ_JAVAJK010000008.1, read on the forward strand.
CCAGCGGGGTGATCACCGGGTACCAGGCCAAGGTGGATTTTTCGAAAGTGGGCTTGCCGATTCAATGCGTGATCGAGCTGAGGCTGACCAACCATGGCAGCCAGAAGGTGTATGACGCACTGGCCGAAATCCCGGAACTGACCGAGTGCCACCGGGTGACGGGCGATCCGTGCGTGATCATGCAAGCGGCGGTGGGCTCGATGCCGGAGTTGGAGAACTTGATCAATCGGCTGGCGAAATTCGGGTTCAGCAAGACCTCGATCATTTTGTCGAGCGCGATCGAGCGGCGGGTGCCGTTGGGGCAGTTGGAGGGCAAAAATGGTGGATAAGCACAGCAAGGTCTTGAGCCTAAGTCACCCGATCACCCCGCTTATTCCGCTGTGGCCGGGGGATCCGCCGGTGGCGTTTGAAGGCGTCGCGTCACGGGATAAGGACGGCTATTTCCTACGGCGTTTCAGCATGGGTGAACACAGCGCCACGCACATGAATGCGCCGAACAGTTTTTATGCCGACGGGATGGGCATTGATGGTTATCGACCCGAAGACTTGGTGCGGCCCGCCGTAGTGATCGATGTGCACGGTAAAACCCAGAGCAATCCAGATTACGAAATCAGCCCACTGGATATTGAAGCGTGGGAGCGTCAGCACGGGCTTATCGAACCTGGCTCGGTGGTGCTGATGTACACCGGCTGGCAACACCTTTGGAACGACCCGATAGCGTTTTTTAGGCAGGACGCGCAAGGCACACATTTCCCTGGGATTGGTGAAGCGGCGATTCGGTTCTTACTCGAACAGCGCCAGATTGCCGGGGTTGGCATTGATACCCACGGGGTCGATCCAGGGCAAAGCACCGCCTTCGCGACAAACCATGCCGTGTTGGCGGGAAATGGGATTGTGCTGGAATGCCTGACCCACCTCGACCGGCTTCCGGCCAAGGGCGCCACGTTAGTGATAGGTGTACTGGGACTGGAAGGCGGTTCGGGATCACCAGCCTCAGTGATGGCATTTATTCCCTGACTTGCAGGTAGACCCTACCGACGCCATCGCAGGCAAGCCAGCTCCCACACTAGACCGCATACAGTCCGGGCAACTCGTCACCTGTGGCGAGCGGGCTTGCCCCGCGCTGGGGCTGCGAAGCAGCCCCAAAACATAGCCCCCGGAGCTGTCTGGCACACTGCAGTGCTCTTATTGGGGCTGCTGCGCAGCCCAACGCGGGGCAAGCCCGCTCGCCACAGTTACAGTGTTCCTCCTTAATTGACTGGCATTAGGGCTTGCCCGCGATGACGTCAGTTGCTTCAACACAGCTGTGAGCGTTGAACAATCAAATCGACCACTTGCTCAAGGGTGGTGATGTGATCCCAATCTTCCTGGGTCGCTTGCAAGTTGAATTGCCACTTGATCTGCATGACAAAGCAGGTCAAATCATCATCAATAATCTTGAAGTCATGGATGAAGTCCGTTTGCTCCGTGACCTGACTTCGGTCGATGAAACCGATGATATCGACGAATAGCTGAATCACCTTTTCGCTGATCTCGGCTCTAGTCGGGCTACCTTCCATTTCTTGCCTCATAGGCGCACTTACCAATACTGATTAGATCAAAGACAGCCAACCCCGCAGCAACGAAAGGAATGCCCCGTCCAATAATGCCAAATACCCGGACGGTGCCAAACGTTGCTTTCGCCATTCTGGCCACCGTGGGTTGCCTGATCAGTGTACGAGGGAAAAAGCGCATTCCAATGAGACTCGCCAGGTTCGTCGTTTTGCTGGAGCCAACATGAACCCAAGTGCCCACGGCAATTTTGCTTATAGGTATGCCCGCGGCGCCAGTGAGAACCGTTGCGGCCGTCAAGCCATAGTGTTGCTGTGTACATTTCCAGAGTTCGTCAAACGTGGTGTTCGGCACCGAGGAGTCAGCATGAACGGGCTTGAGTAACTGGTAACTGGCGCCATGGGTCCAGCCTGGCGAATTAGGTAAAACCATGACTGCCGGGCAACTTGTCATCGTGTTTCCCAAATGAAACGCCATGCTTGAAGTTGAGCCGAAATCAATTCCATTGCGTTGGAGCTCAAACTGGCTGTGCATGATTGCTGTGTGAAGATCGCTTTCCTGCATGACGTAATCCTTTTACGTAAATGACAGGCGGGATGTTAGGTGGCCGCGCAAGGCGATAGGCGGCAGAAGGGAAAATCCAGAAAGGTCCGACGAGCCAGTAGGGCTAAGCCTACTGGCTATTCAGAAAGCAGCTAAAAGCTCCCCAAAAAGAGCTGTTGTTTCATGGCCAGCAAAACCGATCCTTTTCAGTTGCAGGACGTTTCCTAGAGAATCCAACGGCCTTGTTTCCGTCGGATCAGGTAGCCAGTCTCGCTCCGCCATCGAATGTTCGGTGACCGGAGGGGGCTTGCCCCCGATGATGCCAGTTGCCGCACTGCCGAGGGACCCGCTTGTTCTCTCCCTTGGGATTTGGAATGTTCAGGGGAAGACTGGCACTTTACCGAATCAAAAAGTCTATTCAGGATTTCCTCCAGTAACTACGCTGGGGGGTTGGTCAACAGGTAGACTAGGGCTTTAGGCGCCGGTCTGGAGATCTCATGGGCACGCAGAAAAATATGGCGAGTGCCGGAATAAATTCGCTTCGGCTTTCGCGGTTGCGGCTACGTGATTTCCGCTGCTTCGAAACAATGGATATAGACTTCCATCCGCAGTTGACCGTGCTGGTCGCGGCCAACGGTACGGGTAAGACGTCCATCCTGGACGCCATCGCTGTCGCCTTCGGCCCCTACGTGGGAGCGTTCGATGAGGCGGTAGGCAAACACCTTGAACCCAGCGATATCCGCCAGTTTCGTGCCAGGCGAACCACAACCAACGAAATGGAATACGCGCCCCAAGGGGCTCGGATCGAGGCGACAGGGGTCATTCCTGGAAGCTTGATGGATCAGTTGTCCGATGATCTATCGACCATTTGGCGCCGTCATTTATCAAGCACGACCAAGACCAAGACCTCGATCAAGGATGCCAAGGAGCTGGTGAGCTACGGCAAGCGCATGCAGGAAGCGGCGCGCACTCCGGGCACCGAAGTTGTTCTGCCACTCATCGCGTACTACGGTACGGGGCGACTGTGGCAGCAGAAGAAACTGACAGACGCAAAGAACATTCAACGCACCTCCAGAACCGTGGGCTATACCGATTGCCTGGATCCGGCCTCTAGCTATAAATCGTTTGTGCAGTGGTTTCGCTACTGGAGCCTGAATGCCAAGGAGGCCCAACTCAAAGCTCTTGAAGCTGGGGCCAGCATTGCCAAAACTGAATTCGACGACTACATCCAGTCAGTTAGTCGCGCGGTGAATGCGTGTATCCAACCAGCAGGTTGGAGCGGCATTCAATATTCGTTCACTCGTGACGCATTGGTCGCTCGCCATGAGCAATTTGGAGAGTTGCCGGTCGAGTGGCTTAGCGACGGCATTCGCAACATGATTGGCATGGTTGCCGATATCGCGTTCCGTGCGACCAAGCTCAACGGGCACCTTGGTGCACAGGCAGCTCAAGAGACTCCCGGCGTGTTGCTGATAGACGAAGTCGACATGCATCTGCATCCGGAATGGCAGCAAGTGGTGCTGCTCAACCTGACCGAAGCATTTCCGGCCATGCAGCTTATCGTTACTACCCACAGTCCTCAGGTGTTGAGCACCGTATCCTCGGACAGCGTCCGAATCTTGCGTACCGAAATCGATCCTGAGACCTCTAGTCGAATTACCAGCGTCAGCGAGCCACAGTGGCAGACCCGAGGGGTTGCCAGTTCCGACCTGCTCGCTCGTATCATGGGTGTGGACCCCGTTCCTGATGTGCCTGAGGCATCATGGGTTTCTGACTATCAGGCACTGATTCAGCAAAATCTCCACGAGCAGACTGCCGGACTCGCGTTGAGAACAAAGCTGGAGTCTCATTTCGGCGCTGACCATCCAGTTATTCGCGAATGTGAGCGGCAAATTCGATTGCAGGTCATTAAGCAGCGTCTTCCGCGCGACCTCGGCAACCGGGAGTATTGAGATGCGTCGTCTACGTCGGCAGGATGAACCTCCCTCGGGGCTGAAGCGTTACCGACACGGCCGAGACAGATGGACTCGCACATGCCCAACGCAAGAGGAACGCGACGGTATTTGGGCATCTTTAGAGCTCATGCAAGGTCCACGGTGCGCCTACTGTGAAGGACCGATCAGCCCAGGAAACCGTCATATTGAGCACTTCCGCCAACGGGATCGGTATCCGCAAGGTACTTATGACTGGAACAATCTGTTCGGCTCATGCGAGCGCGCCGGCACCTGCGGGAAGGCCAAAGACCGATGTGGAATCTACCCACCGGACGTTCTGATTAAACCGGATATAGAAGACCCCGATGCTTTTCTAGTATTCACACCCGGTGGAACGGTGGAACCACGGGCAGGCTTGAGCGCACGCGATCATCTTCGTGCACGCGAGACAATCCGTATTCTCGGTCTGGACGGCGCGCTGAATGAAATTCGGCGCGCGGAACTTAGCGGCTACCTCCAGACCATGGATTATTTTGTTGAAATCGCCGAAGCATTTCCCGAAGACGAGGAATGGATACAGGAGTTACAGCAGGAGGTGAGTAACGCTGCACACTTACCGTACGCGACGGCGATCAGACATGTTCTTACTCGACAGAGTGAATAATGGAAAAGACTGTGCCGAAGGGTCTGACGGAGCGATAAGACTCAACCTACTGACTGCTCCGAGAATTTGTATAACCCCTCTCAAAGGTCTGACTTTTAAGTGGCCAGCAAGACCGGTCCCTTTCATTTGCGGGACGTTTCCGAGAGAATCCCACGGCCTTGTTTCCGTCGGATCAGGTAGCTAGTCTCGCCCAGTCATCGAATGTTCGATGACCGGACGTGCAAGTCCGATCAGTGGAAAATGCGCAAAAGCCTTACCGTCCTATGCCAGCTTTTCAGGCATTGGCATGCTATGGCAGTTGTGCGCGGGAGGCCATTCGGCCTGCTGGGTTTTCCGCCCCGGTCTTGCACACCCGCGTACTGCTGCCACCCTAATTCGTGTGCAAGCGAACGGTTGCAGCTTCAAACCTAGCGGAAGGATTTACAACATGGTCAAAGTCACCCCCGATCCACCCAGTTTCCTCAGCGAAGACGCCCTGCTCAATCGCCGAGCCATCGACTACTACCTCAAAGCCTGCGCCCCGGATGCCCCGCCCTTCATCCTGAATGACAACCTGAGCCTCGAGGATGCACTCGCCCATGCGGCGGATTTGCTGCATTGCGCGGTGGGCACTGCGCACGCGTCGGGTGAGGGGATGGATGTGCAGCAGCGGGCGGCGATGCATTTGGTGGAGATGGCGAAGGGGGTGGTGGATCGGGCGTTGGAGTGTGTGCAGCCTCGATGAACGACAGATAACCAATGTGGGAGGGGCTTGCTTCCGATAGCAGTGGATCAGTCAGCTTATGTGTGACTGACCCGCCGCCATCGGGAGCAAGCCCCCTCCCACATTTTTTTGAACGGCGTTGTTCTGTCAGAACCCGCGATGCTTCTTAAGATGCTCATTGATCTTCGCCGCCGGCACTTTCTGCAAGGTGCACAGCAGGTCGTGGGACAGTTCGCGCAAGCCGTGGGTACGGCGCAGTTCCTGGGCCAGGTGCGCCGTGAGGTTGGCGGCCATTTCCGCATCCGCCAGCGCGCGGTGGGCCTGGCCGGTGTGGGGCAGTTTCGCGTAGGCGTTGAGGGTGCCGAGCTTGTGGTTGGGCGCAGCCGGCATCAGGCGGCGGGCCAGCAGCAGGGAGCAGGCGAATTTTTGCAGGCGGGTGCGGCGGATCAAGCCCAGTTCGAAATCCCAGAACTTCTGGTCGAACGCGGCGTTGTGCGCCATCAGCGGCGTGGTGCCGACGAATTCGTTGACTTCGTTCATCACCCGCTCGGCCGGCGGGGCGCTGCGCAGCATGGCGTTGCTGATGCCGGTGAGTTGCTCGATAAAACCGGGCACGCGCACACCGGCGTTCATCAGGCTCTGGTAGCGGTCCACGATCTGGCCGCGTTCGAGGATAACCACCGCGATTTCCGTGGCCCGGCAGTGGCTGCTCGGGGTGATGCCGGTGGTTTCAAAGTCGATGACCGCTATACGTTCCAAACCTGTTCCAACTCCGTCTAACCCTTTATTTATTAAGCCGCTGTGCTTATTTGAGCAGCAACGCGCCTTCGATCGGCACGTAGCGGCTGGCGGCACGTATCAATGAGTTGGCCGTCAGCCCCGGTACACCGTAGGCCACGGCTTCGACGCCGTGCTTGTGGATGATGCGGTCGAGCAGCATGTCGAAATCGCCGTCACCGGAGGCCAGCACAATTTCGTCGACGTGGTCGGCGGCGTCCATGATGTCGATGGTGATGCCCACGTCCCAGTCACCCTTGGCCGAACCGTCGCTGCGCTGGATATACGGCTTGAGCTTTACCGTGAACCCCAGGTTGCGCAGGATCTGCTGGAACTGCTGCTGCTTGCTGTCACCGCGGTCGATGGCATACGCATAGGCCTCGACGATCTGCCCACGCGAACTGATATCAGCCCACAGGGCGGCGTAGTTGAAATGGCAACCATAGGCCTGGCGGACGGTGTAGTAGAGGTTTTGTACATCGGCGAACACTGCAATTTTCTTCACCGCACTTCCCCATGACAGCCAGGCGCCAGGGCCCGGAAAGGGTGCCAGTATGCCAGCCGCGAGAAGGTTGCCGGGAAAAATCAGACCGGGGCGGCTCAGCGCCCCGGGCCGGAAGGGTCAGACAAAGGAATCGTCGTCGCCGAAGGAAGAGGAATCGTCGGAATAGTCGCTGTCGGCAAAGCTGTCCGAGGCATTGTCGCTGCCCCAGCTGTCATTGCCGGCGAACTTCTGGTCGTCGTTGCCCCAGTTGCCGTTGTCACTGGCGGGCGCCGGCTCTTCACGGATGATCTCTTCCACCACCTGCGGCTGTTGCGAGTTGTGGTTGAACAGGCTGCTGATGCCTTCGGCCAGCAACACACCACCGGCCACGCCCGCGGCGGTTTTCATCGCGCCACCGAGGAATCCGCTGCCAATGGGCGCGGCGGTAGGTTGCTGCGGCTGCTGATAGTTCTGTTGCGGCGCTGGCTGGCCAAAGGACGGCCGCGCCGGTTCACGCCAGCCGCCGCCGGAAGAGGCCGGAGCGGTCTGGGCCGGTTGCGGATCACGGGAACCGCCGCCAAAGATGCTCGACAGGAAACCACCGCCGCTCGCCGGGGCCGCTTGTGCGGACTTGGCCCGCTGCAACTCATCCTGCAATTGCTGGATCTGCTGCGCCTGTTGCTTGTTCTGCGCGTCGAGACTCTTGAGCGCGTGTTCCTGAACAAGGATCGACTGGGTCATGTAGTACCCGGCGGCCGGTTGGCGAGTCATATGCTCCTTGATCCGCGCTTCGGCCTGGGCGTCGCGGGGGGCTGAGTCCGTTTCGGCTTGCTGCAACCGTGAAAACAGTCCATCGATCAGGGTTTGCTCTTCGCTGTTCATGGCGACCTCGTTAGATTGCCGGTAGAAATCGTGGCCTTGCCTGTGATCAGGCCAGGTGCTTAACCGTTATGGGGGTGTTACGAGTTGTTTCAATGGTCTTTACTCAAGGTTTACATTTGCTTACCGCTGACCATGATCGGTTAAAGTGTTGCCCTTGCTTTCAGGCCTGCGATGAACCCGATGAATCCGTTAGACGTATTGCGTGACTCCTTCCGTTTTACCCGAGGTAACCTGGGCGCAATCGTCCAACTGTGCCTGCCATTGGTGATCCTCGAAGCCCTGTTGCAACAGCTGCTCGACCACACGCTCGGCGCGGATGCGTTCCCCGGCTACAGCGTGGTGGTGGGCTTGCTGGTGTACCCGCTGTACACCGGTGCCTTGATCCTGTTTCTCGACGCCCGCACCCGTGGCGAGTCGCCGCGCACCAAGGACATCTGGGCCATGGCCCTGACCCTGTGGCCGCGCTTCGCCCTGCTGACCGCCATGAGTACCCTCCTGATTCTGCTAGGCCTGTCGCTGTATTTCCTGCCGGGCCTGTGGCTGATGGTGGTGTTGGCGTTCGCCGAGTACCTGCTGGTATTGCGCGGCATGCCGGCGCTGGAGGCGATGAAGGAAAGTCTGCGCCTGACCCGTGGGCATTTCTGGCGAATCCTGGTGTGCCTGCTGTGTGTCATGACGCCCCTGTGGCTGCTCAAGGGCGCCAGCGTCGCGGCCTATCCCAACCCCGCGCCGTTGCTGGGGCTGTTGATGGACAGCGCCCACAGCTTCCTGCAACTGTTCACCAGCGTGGTGCTGTTCCGTTTATTCATGCTGATCGGTGGCGATGCCGACGCGCGGTGATATGCTCCACGCCACTCCTGAAACGCCATAAGCCGAGCCGATGACCCGTTTATTGCGCATCACCCTGCTGGGCCTGCTGATCGTCGCAAGCCTGCTGACGGCCCTGATCTACAGCCTGACCTGGCGCCCCGCCGCCAAGGAGACCCTGCCCGTCAGCTGCGTCGCGCCCCGTGCGCCAACCCTGTTGCCCGGGCAGGCGCTCAAGGTCATGACCTGGAACGTGCAATACCTGGCCGGCAAGAACTACGTGTTCTGGTACGACACTGCCGACGGCAGCGGCCCGGACGACCGCCCCACCGTAGAGGACATGGCCGCCAGCCTCGACGAAGTGGCGCGGGTGGTTCGCGATGAACAACCCGACATCCTGCTGTTGCAGGAACTCGACGAAAACGCCAAGCCTTCCCACTATCAGGACCAACTGGCGCTTTTGCAGGAGCGCCTGGTCGACCTCTACCCGTGCAGTGCCCAGGCCTTCGACTGGAAAGCCGACTTCGTGCCCGACCGGCATATCTTCGGCAGCGTCGGCCGCAAGCTGGCCACCCTGAGCCGCTACCAGATCGAACACGCCGAACGCCTGCAATTGCCGGCGCCCGAGGCCAATATCATCAGCCGCCAGTTCCAACCCAAGCCGGCCTTGCTGCTGACCTACCTGCCGCTGAGCGATGGCGGCCAACTGGCGGTGCTCAACACCCGCCTGGATGGCGACGCGCCGGGGCGCAGTGCGGTGCAGGAACAGGTCATCAGCACGGTCAAGCTGTTGGATAAATTCGAAGGCCGTGGCACGCCCTGGCTGATCGGCGGCGATTTCAACCTGCTGCCCCTGGGGCAGTTCCTGCGTTTGGAGGCGGGTAAGCGCGGGCAGTATTCGCCGGACAGCGAGCTGCATTTACTGTGGGACAAGTACCCGATGATCCCGAGCAACAGCCAATCCAGTGGGATTGATCGTGAGAAATGGCTGACGTACTTTCCCAATGACCCGAGCATCGATGGCCCGGATCGCACCGTCGATTACCTGTTCTACAGCCCGCGGATCAAGCGGGTGGAGGCCAAGGTGCGGCAGGAGGATACGTTGCGTATTTCCAACCATCTGCCGGTGATTGCGCGGTTCCTGTTGCCCGCCGCGCAATAACCCACACAACAAGATTAATGTGGGAGGGCCGGTGCGACGATTCGACTTGCCCCCTCCCACATTTGAATCTCTGCCACGCTTACTTTCGGGGTTTGATCCGCGCGGTCGGCTCGGCTATCAGCGGATCATCCGGCCAGTAATGCTTGGGATACCTGCCCTTCAGATCCTTCTTCACTTCGGCGTAGGTACTGCGCCAGAAGTTCGCCAGATCCTGGGTCACCTGCACCGGCCGCCGCGCCGGGGACAGCAGGTGCAACTTCACCACTTGGCGCCCGCCGGCAATGCGCGGGGTGTCGGCCAGGCCGAACAGTTCCTGCAAGCGCACCGCCAGGATCGGCGGCTGTTCGCTGTAGTCCAACCGCACCGATGAACCCGATGGCACCTTCACATGCTGCGGTGCCAGTTCGTCCAGGCGCTGGGGCAGCGGCCAGGGCAGCAGGTTGTGCAGGTAGCTGGAGATATCCAGGTTGGCGAAGTGACTCAGGCGCGAGACTTTGCCCAGGTAGGGCATCAGCCAGTGCTCCAGGCCGGCGAGCAGGGCGCTGTCGCTGACGTCGGGCCATTCGCTGGTTTTGCCGGCGTCCAACTGGCGCAACAGCAGGACGCGGGATTGCCATTGGCGCAGTTCCGGGGTCCAGGGCAGCAGCTCCAGGCCTTTGCGCCGCACCAGGTTGACCAGCGCCTGGCTGCGCGCGGCTTCGTCGAGGCCGGTGAGCGGTTCGCGGCTGAGCACCAGTTCACCGACTTTGCGCTGGCGTTCGGCGCGCAGCACGCCTTCGCGCTCGTCCCAGTCCAGTTGATCGACGTTGCGCACTTGTTCCGCGAGCACCGTGTCGAACAGCGCCGGATCGAAGTCCGCCGCCAGATAAATACGCTCTTCACGCTGGCCCTGGCGGCTGCCGAGGTCGGCGATCACCAGCCAAGGTTGTTTCATCAGGCTGTCGGCCTCGGCGAATAATGCCGCGCGGCCATTGGCCAGGCGATATTCGGCACCGCCGGGGCGACGTTGCTGGGCGACACGGTCCGGGTAGGCCAGCGCCAGCAAGGCGCCGAGCCAGCGCGGGTGGTCGGGGTCGGCCACCGGCCGGGTCGCCTGGCCTCTCAAATGGCCACGGTATTGCCGCGCCAGTTGCTTGGCGCGTTGCACGCCGCCTTGAGTACCGCGCGCACGCTCTTCACCGGACATCAGCGCCAGGCGGCTGTGCAAATCCGCGCCGCCACCACGCAAAATATCGCGCTCGCCCAACAGTGCCGCGACATCACAGGCCGTGGCCGCCAGCCCCAGGTCCTGCCCGCGCAGCAACAAATGGGCGATGCGTGGATGGGCCGGCAGCTCGGCCATCTTCTGGCCATGTGCCGTGAGTTTTTCGTCATTCAAGGCCCCGAGGCGTACCAGCAAATCCTGGGCCTGGGCATAGGCGGCGGTGGGTGGCACATCGAGCCACACGAGCTGTGGGGGCGTGACGCCCCAGCGCGCCAGCTGCAAGGCCAGGCCAGCGAGGTCGGCGGCGAGGATTTCCGCACTGCCATACGCGGCCAGCCCTTCATGCTGGTCTTCGGACCACAACCGATAACACACCCCCGGCTCCAACCGCCCGGCCCGGCCCGCGCGCTGGGTGGCGCTGGCGCGGGAGATGCGCTGGGTGTCGAGGCGGGTCATGCCGCTGCCGGGGTCGAAACGCGGCACCCGCGCCAACCCGGCATCGATCACCACACGCACGCCGTTGATGGTCAGGCTGGTCTCGGCGATGTTGGTGGCGAGCACCACTTTGCGTTTACCGGCCGGTGCCGGATCGATGGCCGCGCGCTGGGCGTTGAGGTCCAGCTCGCCATGCAGCGGGCAAAGCAACACGTCAGGGCTATTCCCCAGGGCGTCGGCCAGTTGCTGGTTGACCCGGCGAATTTCCGCCTGGCCCGGCAGGAACACCAGCACGCTGCCGGTTTCATCGTGCAGGGCTTCGAGGATGGTTTGCACCACGCGCGGCTCGATAAATTCACCGGCCTGGTACGGCCGCCCCCAACGCATCTGCACCGGGAACATGCGCCCCTCGCTGCGCAGGATCGGCGCATCGTCCAGCAGGCTGGCCAGGCGCTCGCCTTCAAGGGTGGCGGACATCAGCAGGATTTTCAGCGGTTGCTCGTCGCGAAACAGGTCGCGGCCGTTCAGGCTCAAGGCCAGTGCCAGGTCGGCGTCGAGGCTGCGCTCGTGGAATTCGTCGAAGATCAGCAGACCGACACCGTCCAGTGCCGGATCGTCCTGCAAACGACGGGTGAGGATGCCTTCGGTGACCACTTCGATGCGCGTGTTGGGCCCGACCTTGCTGTCGAGACGGATGCGATAGCCGACGGTTTCACCGACTTTCTCCCCCAGTTCGCTGGCCAGGCGTTCCGCGGCGGCACGGGCGGCCAGGCGCCGGGGTTCGAGCATCAGGATGGTCTGCCCCGCCAGCCAAGACTCATTCAACAAGGCCAAGGGCACGCGGGTGGTTTTACCGGCGCCGGGCGGCGCTTCCAGCACGGCTTCATGGCGATTCGCCAAGGCGTCACGCAGGGCGGGTAAAACATCATCAATGGGCAACGAATTCATACTGGCTCCCGAATAGGTCGGGAATGATAACAATGCCCTTTCTAATGCACGACTCAAAACGGTCGCGCTTTCAGAACCTCCATTACACGCTGAGCCCGGAGCATCATGGATGCCGTATCAGAACAACGGAACTCGACCAGCTCACAAATTTTCTGTAAATCGCTGTGGAGATTGCGATTGAAAATAGGCTCGTGATGGGCAATTCGATTTCGCAGGTGGCGTATCGTCTCCAAGTCGCAAGCAATTCGCTGTCGATGGAGTTTCACTGATCCACTGGGATCAAGGTTGGGAAACAATTGGAAAAGATAGGGCTCCCATAGCCGCTGATCATTTCGCTTGGTGAATTGTTTTTCCCAAAATACATTTTTGAGCTCTGTAACAACGCCACCCGTTGTTCGGTGCTTTTCACGGGTTCGACCCAGGTCCATCTTCGCGTCGTATCTCGCCCCTGCGCCAGTAGGAAGGCTGCGCAACAGGCCAACACTCCACGGCCATTCAGACCCGTATCTAAGAATCAGCGCCTCGGAGACAGCATTTCGTACAACCACTTCGCAGATATGTAAGGGGATCAGAAAGACACCGGATACTTGCGCATTCCATGCATAAAGCTCTACTGCACGCTCTATTGGCAAACCCGCACCCACAGTGGCCGACTCATACGTCGCAATTCTTGCCTCTGAAAGAGACGCTCGCAAGGCTTGAAGGTGGCGCATCTCGGGTAAAGCTCCCATAAAGAGAATAGGCTCCAAGCCCGCAATCTGCGCCGCCGCAGCCATCTCTGGCTGGACGGCGCACGTAGCTGTCGATGACAATGACATTGACGACATCCCAGTACTTCCCTATAGTCGACTCACTAGCCGAGGGACTTGTTGGCGAAAGCCTCCCCCCACGGACGTACGAAAGTGATTCAAAAAAAGGCCCACCCTTCGGTGGGCTTTTTTGTTTCTGATGATTTTCACCGATCCGTTAATGATCAGACATGACCGACCCACTCACGAAGCTGTGTCAACCTCGCCTCAAGTGTTTCAAGTTCTGTTTTGAGTTGAGCACGCTCCGCCCGCAAGATCGCTAAATCAATTTGCTCTTCATCCTCGGCTATCTCGACATAGCGGGCCACATTGAGGTTGTAATCATTCGCTTCAATTTCCGTGCGTGAAACCAGCGTTGCATAACGCTCTACACTTTGGCGGTTATCGTAAGTCTGCTCAATTCGATCCAGATCAGCATCGCGCAGCGAGTTCCAAATCTTTCCTGGCTGGAAATCACGACTGGCATCTATAAAGAGCACATCATCACCCGACTTGTTCTTACGCAGAATCAGAATTGCCAACGGGATTGATGTGTACGACAGCATTTTGGCCGGCAGACCAATCACTGCATCAACCAAATTCTCTTCGATAAATTGCTTTCTGATTTGCAGCTCTGCGGCGCCTCTGAAAAGCACCCCCAGAGGCACGAGCACAGCCATGCGCCCAACTTCAGATGCGAGCGTTTCAACCATGTGGCTTATGTACGCGTAGTCACCCGAAGTGCGCGGAGGAACACCTCGCCAAAAACGCCGATATCCATCTCTCTCAGCATCTTCATGGCCCCAGTCCCGAACGGAAAAGGGAGGATGAGAGACCACCACCTGAAACTTAATCAGATCGCCGTTCGCCTCCACCAACTTTGGATTGCGTAGCGTATCTCCCCACTCCAGCCGAAAATGGGTTTCACCGTGAAGGATCATACTCATCCGCGCCAACGATAAAGTACTGCCGTTAGCTTCTTGCCCATAGAGTGAACACCCCCACGTGCAAGGCGATTTCAGAGCATATTCGTTGCAGGCAATCAGTGTGGAAGCCACGCCACAAAACGGATCACTTATGCGTTCACCCCCTACGGGCCGCATCAAACGAGCCATCAACCTGGAAATCTGCGGCGTCGTGAAAAACTCACCACCTCGCTTACCACTGTTGCTTGAGGCATGCGTCAAAACCGCGTCACACGCCCAAGCTGCAGCCTCTTTCGCGCCATCTCGAACAGGGCGAAAATCCAGCGCGTCACAATTTAATGCGTGAAGCAGGCTACCCAGGGCACGGTCTTTTGGCGTCTCATTACCCAGTACGATGGAGTCGAAATCTATGCCCAGAAAGGCATCTTTCAATTCGTAATTAGCACTCTGCAATGCAGCAAGAGCCTGGTTCAGACGATTGCCATTTCCCGGCTCGCGAGCATTGCTCAGTAATCGATAGAAGTCCGCTTTCTCAGGCACAATAAAGCGCGCGTCCTCCATCGCTTTATGTTCTTTGCGAGGCTCGTCAAGAAGCACATCGGACAAGTACTTGAGCAAGAGCAGCGCCATGGTGAAGCTGACGCTTTCAATCGGATCACCGTACCCGCGAAAGACATCGGCACTTCGCAAAACAGCCTCGTCAATTTCACCTTTCCTGTCTTGATCAAGCATGGCGAACCCCCTCTCGCAAAATGAGGTTAGTGAGAAATGTCGTTTCCAATCGATCAAGCTCGCTCAAACGGTGCCTGATAGCGGCCATCTTTTCCGTGGTCTCGTCCATTTCAGCAATTTGCTTTTGCCTGTCCATCGCCGGAACTTCGATTTCCAAGGAAAGCAGGGCCGATTTGGTGAGTGCCTTAATGCTGGTACCCGTCAACATCACACTTATCTTTACCTGCGTTGCGGGCTGATTGAGATACCAGGCAAGGAAACGACCATTCAAGTTGGCTTCGGGGGTAATTACGTTCAACTGCCCCATTGGAAACACAGGCTCTTCAGCGCCCTCAAAAAACCAGGCTTTGTAATAGTCTCCGCGTGAGGGCAGGACAACGTCGCCTGGACGCAGGCAATGGGACAGATATTTTTCATCCAGCCACACGCGAGGGAGTTCATGCCAATGCAGTGGCTTGCTTGATACCAGGTCTCTGATCGCTACCGCACGCACATTGCCGTCTGGATTTTCCTGAGGTGGGTTGCTTCTAAAAACCACTGCGGTGCGAATTTTGGTAAGCTTCATAAGGTCAACGCTGTAGAGCTCTTCTGTAATGTTGCAGCAATATATGTCACGGCCTGCATACCAAGCAAGCAGTAGATTGCTACTGCATATAATTATTTGTGACGTTTCAGATTGTTTACGGCGTTCCAAGTATCAGATGTTGATGCCGACGGCATAAGTCCAAGAGCACCACGCACATTCAAGCCCAAGCGTTATTTTTAGCCTCTTTTGCGAGCAAGCTCGCTCTTACAGGAGATTTTCCATGCGTATCGCTTCCCGTGTCATCGGCGGTGTCCTCGCCGTCACCCTGCTGAGCCAACTCACCGCCTGCGGGTCGATTTTCTACCCCGACCGCCGTGGCCAGATCGATGGCAAGATCGACCCGACCATTGCCGTGCTCGATGCCGTGGGCCTGTTGTTCTACGTGATCCCTGGCCTGATCGCATTCGGCGTCGACTTCGCCACGGGCGCGATCTATTTCGAACCCGGCAAGACTGCCCAGGTTGACCCGGAAAAACTCCACGAAGCCATCGGCGCCGACGGCAAGGTCGACAACGCCAAGCTGCAAAGCATCATCCAGAAGGAAACCGGTCGCACCCTGCCGCTGGACGATCCACGCATGATCCAGTTCAAGGGCAGCGTGCAACAACTTGCGCTCCTGGGCCTGCAACCCGCCGCCTAAGGATCGTTTATGACCAGCAGTCCCGAACACGCCCGGCTATTACGCCTGGCCACCCGCGCCTCGGTGGGCGTGGCCTGTGCGTTGATCGTCACCAAGGCGATTGCCTGGTGGCTCAGCGGCTCGGTGAGCATGCTCGCCGGGTTGACCGACTCACTGCTCGATGGCGTGACCTCGCTGCTGAACCTGCTGGCCGTGCATTACGCCCTGCGCCCGGCCGATGACGATCACCGTTACGGCCATGGCAAGGCGGAGTCGCTGGCGGGCATGGCCCAGGCGTTGTTCATTGGTGGCAGTGCGGTGTTGATCGCCTTGCAGGCCTACGAGCGCCTGCAGCATCCGGAACCGGTTGGCGCGCCGTGGCTGAGCATTGGGGTGATCGTGTTTTCCCTGGTACTGACCGTGGCGCTGCTGATGCTGCAACACCGGGTTGTGCGCGAAACCGGCTCCAATGCCGTGCGAGCGGACTCGTTGCACTACCGCTCGGACCTGCTGCTCAACGGCAGCATCCTGGTGGCGCTGGTGCTGGCGGGCATAGGCTTTCATCAAGTCGACGCCTGGTTCGGCCTGGGCATCGCCGCCTACATTTTGTGGAGCGCAATCCAGATCGCCAGGGAAAGCTTTGCGGTGTTGATGGACGAGGAACTGCCGCCGGACGTCAGCCAGCACATGCTGGAACTGGCGCGAAGCGTACCGGGGGTGTTGGGTGCCCATGACCTGCGCACGCGCATCTCCGGCAACCACTGGTTCGTGCAGTTGCACCTGGAACTACCGGGGGAGCTGACGCTGTCAGTGGCCCACGGCATCAGCGACCAGGCCGCCGATGCCATTCACGCAGCCTACCCGCGCGCCGAAGTGCTGGTGCATGCGGATCCTGCGGATCAGGTACAAGCTGCAAGCTATAAGCCGCAAGCTTGAAGCTTGAAGCTTGCAGCTGCCCCTATTGCACCTGATACCCGCGACTGCTCAGGCAGTTGCCCTGGGCCTGGCGGTAGGTTTGCACCACCGCCGGGTCAGGCGCGTAGGTGACGGCCTGCGGGTCGAAGCCGCTTTGTTGCACTGCCCAGCGATAACAGTCGTAGCCGTCCTGCTGCACTTGCGCCGGTGACTGCCCGTTGGCGGGATAGGCCACCACATCATAACCATTGCCTTGGGGTGCTGGCTGCGGTGCCAGCACTTGCGTCGGCGGTTGTACCACTACGTATTGCTGGGTGCTTTGTTCGTAGGCGTAGTAGGCGCCGGCGGCCAGGAACAGCAGCGAACCACCCACCCACACTTCACGCGCGTAGTCGGGCAAGTAATGCACGCGGATGCCATACGGCGGCGCCACGACCACATAGCGCGGGCCTTGGGGGCGGTACCAGTAGCCGCCGGAGAAGAAGTAATCCTGGCCACGGTACGGCACGCGGTAATTGCGGTCGGGGAAGCGGTCGACGGTATAACCGGGACGATATTGCGGGCCAGGGCCCCAGCCGTTGCCATGGCCATCGGGGCGACCTGGCCAGCGGTTATCGTTGGGATGCCCGTTGTAGCCCGGCCGCGAACCTGGGCCGCCGGCCTCCCAATTGCGGTTGTCGTCGTTGCGTCGAGGAATGTCACGGTAGTAACCCTGACGCGGCTCCTGGGTCTGGCGCACGGTATCGGGGCGACTCTGGATCGGCAGGTTATTCGCAGGCTGCGGGGCTGGCCGAGGCTGTTCGGCACCTGGCGGGCGACCTTGCCATTGCCCGCCGTGGGGCGGTTGCTCGGCACGATCAAAATGCGGGTTCTGTGGACGGGGCTGATTGTTTTCCGGCCGGGGTTGATTGTTCTGTGGACGCGGCTGGTTATTCTGCGGGCGCGGCTGTTCGTTACCCTCCGGCCCTCTTTCATGCTGGCCGCCCCCCTCAGGGCGCGGCTCGTCGGCCATCACTTGCGTGCCGACGGTGACTATCAGCAAACCTACACCTGCCATACGCCAGATGCGCTTCATGCTATTCCTCACTGCGGATAAGGGCCTGGAAGGTCCGGCCTCATAGATAAGACTGGAAAAGCCTCACCCGGTTCTGAGACAGGTTATCAGTCACAAGAACAATTTTCTTAAGGCAAAAGAAAAGGGGTGACCCGTCGGCCACCCCTTGAGAACTTCGTCCATGCTCAACGCTTTTGACGTTGGCTCACCTCACGCCGTCTTGTGGACAGTGTGCAGCCTGGAGGCCGGCTCGACCCTGCTGGGGTGGCGGCCGCAGCACGCCTGATTGGGCGAGCTGCTGTGGACTGTTGTCCAGGCGGTGATTCTGTTGATAAAGATACAGGCCAGCGCCGGACAGATGATTGCGAAGATTGCGTCAATAAACAGTGCTTGCGCAATTTTTAACCCTTCATGGATAATTCACCGCAATAGTTACGACAAAGGCCAACCCGATGAGCAAGCTTGACCGATACGACCTGAGTATTTTGGCGGAATTGCAGCGCGACGCGAGGATCTCCAACCAGGAGTTGGCCGAGCGTATCGGCCTGTCGCCTTCGCCCTGCTCACGCCGGGTCAAGCAGTTGGAGGACGACGGCTACATCGCGCGCCAGGTCGCCCTGCTCGACCGCAAGATGCTCGGCCTGAGCCTCACGGCCTATGTGCTGATCGGCATGGACCGCCACACCCCCGAGCGTTTCGAGAACTTCGAAGCAGCCATCCGCACCCTGCCCCAGGTGCTGGAATGCAGTTTGGTGACGGGGATGGATGCTGACTATCAGTTGAAAGTGGTGGTGCCGGACATGGACCACTATCAGAAACTGCTGCTGGGCCACCTCACTCGGATCGAAGGCGTGACCAGCGTGCGCTCGAGCTTTGTGCTGAACCAGGTGCTCAACAGCACCGAGCTGCCGCTGACCCACCTGCGCACCTGATCCCATGAACAATGAAGATCAAATGTGGGAGGGGGCTTACACCCCGATGGAGTATCAGTCACCAGATACACAGCCTGACACACCGCTATCGGGGGCAAGCCCCCTCCCACATTTGGCCTGTGTTTCAACAGTGAAGTCTGCGTGCGACGCACCGACGCAGGTCAATGTTGCGCCTGTGACGCTGCCGTATACTTGCCGCCTGCCCCGTTGGAAGAGCCCATGAACAACATCGACCCCGCCCTGTTCGAAGAATGGATGATGACCGGCCTGGTCACTATCCTGATCATTTTCATGGGCTTTATCGTCTGGGACCTGGCGAAGAAATCCAAGGCCGGGCGCTTTGGTTCGTTCATCCTGTTTTTCGTATTGGGCCTGGGCGTGGCCGCGTTCATCATCAAGAGCGTGGTGATCGGCCTCATCGAGTCTGGCGCTTTATAAACGCGCAGGTACTTCCTTCCATTGGCCTTGGTCCAGGCCGTCGATTGTCCAATCGCCAATACGCACCCGCACCAGGCGCAAGGTCGGCAGGCCCACGGCGGCGGTCATGCGCCGAACCTGGCGATTACGCCCCTCTCGAATCACCAGTTCAAGCCAGTACGTCGGTAGGTTTTTGCGAAAGCGCACCGGCGGGTTGCGCGGCCATAACGCCGGTTCATCCAGACGCCGGGCCTCGGCGGGCAAGGTTTTGCCGTCGTTGAGTTCCACCCCGTCGCGCAGGCGTTGCAGCAATGCTTCGGTGGGTTCGCCTTCCACCTGCACCCAGTAGGTTTTCGCCAGCTTGTGCTTGGGGTCGGCAATACGCGCCTGCAACTGGCCGTCGTTGGTCAGCAACAACAGACCTTCGCTGTCACGGTCCAGGCGGCCTGCCGGGTAGATGCCGGGGATGTCGATAAAGTCCTTGAGCGTCGCGCGCCCGCCTTCGTCGCTGAACTGGGTCAGCACATCGAAGGGTTTATTGAACAGCACCAACTTCGGCTCGGCCGGTGGCGCCTTGGCAACACGGCGCGCGGCAGAATACGGAGGTTTCACGCCAGGGCGGCGCGAATCGGGACGGGTGGGACGGGACATGGCAAAGGAACATCTAACGGTCAGGACCGACAATGCTAGTGGCCTGACCGCTAAATGACCATCCCAACCGCTTAGCGGAACGGCGGCTCGTCGAAGCTGCGCAGTTTGCGCGAGTGCAGCGAGTTGAGTTCGGTACGCAACAGGTCCACCGCCTCGATGCCGATCTTCAAGTGCTGGCTGACCGCACGTTCGTAGAACGCGTTGGCCGAACCCGGCAGCTTGATCTCGCTGTGCAGCGGCTTGTCCGACACACACAACAACGTGCCGTACGGTACGCGCAAGCGGTAGCCCTGGGCAGCGATGGTGCCGCTTTCCATGTCCACCGCCACGGCGCGGGACAGGTTGATCAACGGCCGTTCCTGGGCCCAGCGCAGTTCCCAGTTGCGGTCGTCGTAGGTCAGCACGGTGCCGGTACGCAGGCGTTTTTTCAGCTCTTCGCCTTTCTCACCGGTGACATTCGCCGCCGCCTGCTGCAAGGCCATCTGCACTTCGGCCAGGGCCGGGATCGGGATGTTCGGCGGTACCACCCGGTCGAGAATCCCATCGCGGCGCATATAAGCGTGGGCCAGTACGTAGTCGCCGATGGTCTGGGATTGGCGCAGGCCGCCACAGTGGCCAATCATCAGCCAGCAATGCGGACGCAGCACCGCCAGGTGGTCGGTGATGTTCTTGGCGTTGGACGGGCCGACACCGATGTTCACCAGGGTCACGCCGTGGCCATCGCTGGCCTGCAGGTGATAGGCCGGCATCTGGTAGCGGTGCCACACTACGCCGGCGGCAATCGCCGAGGCTTCGCCGTGGTCCATGCTCTTGTCGATGATGACGTTGCCCGGCAGCACCATGCGGATAAAACGCGGGTCGCTGCGCAATTGTTCCAGGCCATGCAGGATGAACTGGTCGACATAGCGGTGGTAGTTGGTCAGCAGGATCCACGGCTGCACATGGCGCCAGTCGCTGCCGGTGTAATGCACCAGCCGACGCAGGGAAAAGTCCACGCGCGCCGCATCGAACAGCGCCAGGGGCAGCGGGTCGGTGTTTTCCCAGTCATACAGGCCATCGGCGATGCCGTCAGTGGCGGCCGACAGGTCGGTGCTGGGGAACACGCGCGCCAAGGTCGCGGCGGTCACACCGGAGCCGGCCAGTTCGTCGCCCTGCTCCACTACGTAAGGGTATG
Source organism: Pseudomonas sp. Yb2C2 (assembly GCF_052112325.1). NCBI lineage: Bacteria > Pseudomonadati > Pseudomonadota > Gammaproteobacteria > Pseudomonadales > Pseudomonadaceae > Pseudomonas > Pseudomonas sp. Yb2C2. The sequence continues at coordinate 109,525 of NZ_JAVAJK010000008.1, forward strand.
GAATGTTTTGCTGGCTGACGCCCACTTCCACCGTCACGGTGAAGTCGTGCATCAGCGGCACCAGTTGTTCCAGCAAATACTTACGGAACGCCGCCGGATGCGTGACGGTTACGCTGTAGGTCCCAGGTAACTGGACCTTGGCATACGCCCGGGTAGTCTGTGGGACTTCGCCGTGGCAGTGGTAAGTCAGGCGCAGTTCCGGATAGCGAAACAGCGCGCGTTGTTCGGCGTCGGGTTCGACGCGGTCCTTGAGGTATTGCTTGAGGGCTTGATTGAGCGCGCCGGTAGCCCGCTCATGCAGGGCCGCCAGCCGATCCACGGCCTCTTCGGCGGTTTGAACGACAACAAAAGCTTCGGTCACGGTAAGCATCCTGTGTTCTGACTTGCAGGCCTTTATCTTGCCTGTATCCCTGTCAGACGCAAACCTTGAATTGGAGTGTCCTCTCAAGATGGCTGCAAGCCCCCTCCCACATTTGGACCGTGTTTATTCAGATACATTGGGGCTTGAGCGCGCGACGATGGCCCCGACATCGACGCCACGCGGCAAGGTGCCGTAGACGCGGCCAGACGACTGGCCCAAACGGCTGGCGATAAAACCATCGCTGACCGCCGCATGACCGGCCTCCAGCAGCAACTTGGCCTGTAGCGCCACGGCAATATCCTCGGTCAACTGCCGCGCGCGGTACTGGATGTCCTGGGTGTCCATGAACGCCGACTTCAGGTGTTCGATATGCCGTGCCAGCTGCTTATCTCCATGCCCGTCACCGAGTTCGACAAACAGCGCTTCCAGCACACCGGGCTCCTTGGAGAGTGCGCGCAGCACGTCCAGGCATTGCACATTGCCGGAACCTTCCCATGTCGAATTCACCGGTGCCTCACGGTACAAGCGCGGCAGGATGCTGTCCTCCACGTAGCCCGCGCCGCCCATGCATTCGGCGGCTTCGTTGATCATTGCCGGGGCGCGCTTGCAGATCCAATACTTGCCCACCGCCGTCACCAGCCGAGCGAACTTGGCTTCCCGCTCATCGCCCAGATTGTCCAGGGCGCAGCCCATGCGCATGCTCAAGGCGAGCGAGGCTTCGCTTTCCAGAGCGAGGTCGGCCAGCACGTTTTGCATCAGCGGTTGCTCGCTGAGCACACGGCCACCGACCCGGCGATGAGCACAGTGATGGCTGGCCTGGGTCAGCGCCTGGCGCATCAACGCACTGGAACCGACCATGCAATCGAAACGCGTCATGGCGACCATCTCGATGATGGTCGCCACGCCACGCCCCTCTTCACCGATCATCCAGGCCAGGGCCCCACGAAACTCCACTTCACTGGACGCATTGGAGCAGTTGCCCAATTTGTTTTTCAGGCGCTGGATATAGAACTCGTTGCGGGTGTCATCCGGGCGGTGCCGGGGCAGCAGGAAACAGGTCAGGCCTTTGTCGGTCTGGGCCAGGGTCAGGAAGGCATCGCACATCGGCGCGGAGCAGAACCACTTGTGACCGACCAGCTCATAGGCTTGCCCGGGCCCGCCGGCGCCCACCGGATAGGCGCGGGTGGTGTTGGCGCGCACGTCGGTGCCGCCCTGCTTCTCGGTCATCGCCATGCCGATGGTTGCACCGGCCTTGTGGGCAATGCCGACATTGCGCGGGTCATAGTGGGTGCTGAGGATTTTCGGCAGCCAGGTCTGCGCCAGGTCCGGTTGCAAGCGCAGGGCCGGGACGCAAGCGAAGGTCATGGTCAGCGGGCAGCCGGTGCCGGCCTCAGCCTGGCTGTGCAGGTAGGTCATGGCCGCACGCGCCACATGGGCACCGGACTGTGGATGGGCCCACGGCAACGACGGCAGGCCATGCTCGACCGCGGAGCGCATCAGCTCGTGGTAGGCCGGGTGAAACTCCACCAGGTCGATGCGATGCCCATACCGGTCATGGCTGCTGAACACCGGTTTGTTCTGGTTGGCCAGGAACCCGGCCGCCATCAGCGGCCCGCCGGCCAACGCCCCGTAGGCATCGATGCGCGCCTGCGCCCAGCCGGCGCCAAAGCGCCGCGACCAGTCTTGCAGGGGCACGTCGATGCGGTACAGGTTGGTGCCGTCCAGGGAGGGCGGCTGGTTGGTGACGTCGTGGGTTTCGGCGAACTGATGCAGGTTCATGACGGGCCTCCTGGAAAAAGGCCCTGTCGAATGCACACCTACCCAGAAAGAAAGGCGCAGATCGATTGAGGCCGGTTTTTTCAGTTAAGCACCGTCATCCGGGTTAAAAAAGTGGCATACCCGCCGAATGCCCGGCGCTTTCGCCCTCGAGCGCGCTCAACAAGTGGCGCTCCAGTACCGCCTGCAGCGCCTCGAAGCGCACCGGCTTGGCCAGGCGGTCGGTGATGCCGATGCCATGACCGCGCTCGCGCTCGGACGTATTCAGCGACGTACTCAAGGCGATCACGGGCAATTCACCGCAGCCCGGCAGTGCACGAATCTGACAACACAACGAGAAGCCGCCTTCGGGCACATCCAGCAAGACCGCGTCAAAGCTTTGCCCCTGCAAGGCCGCCAACGCCGCCGGGCCGCTGTCCACGGTTTTCACCCGGTAACCCAGCTTGAGCAACATGCCGCGCACCACCAACTGGCCGACGCTGTTGTCATCCACCAGCAATACCGCGCAATCCTGGGGCGCGCGTTGCCGGCCGGGCGCCGGTTTTGCTTCCGGCGGCACCGGGCTGACGTTCACGTCCAGCTGGAAGCGGCTGCCCTTGTGCGGCTCGGAATGATGGGTAAGGCGCCCGCCCAACAGCTCGATCAATTGCCGGCAGATGGCCAGGCCGATGCCCAGGCCGCCATATTCGCGGGTCATGGAGCCATCGAGTTGGAAAAAGCGCTGGTACAAGGTCGCCTCGTCAAGGAAGGCGAAGCCGATACCGGTGTCGGTCACAATGAAGCTCAGGCGCACATCGCCGTCACTGTGAGGCACACCCACCACCCGCAGGCGCACGGAACCTTCGCGGGTGAACTTGAACGCATTGTCCAACAGGCAATCCAGGCACTGGAGCAGTTTGTCGGCGTCGCCCACCATGCGGTCCGGCAGCTCATCGGCCACATCGATGGAAAATGCCAGGCCTTTGCCTTGGGCACTGGTGGTAAATTGCTGGCGCAAGGTGTCGAGCACGCCGCGCAGGCTGAACACCCGAGGCTGGGCACTCAGGCGCCCGGCCTGCAATTCGGTGAGGGTGAGGATGCCGTTGACCATGCGCATCATGTCCCGTGCCGAACCGGCGGCCGTTTGCTGGTACTGCGCCAGGTCGTCGTCCAGCGACACCGTTTGCATCAGCTCAAGGGAGCCGATCACACCGTTCATGGGCGTGCGCAGTTCGTGGGTCAGCGTCGCGAGGAATTCATCCTTGAGACGGTTGCTGCGGGCCAGTTGCTGGTTGAGCACTTCGAGCTTCTGGCTGGCATCGAACAGGATCTGCGCCTGCTGCTCACGCATGGCATTGATACGGTCGGCGAGGGCCAGGGATAGCAGCGCCACTTCAATCGCCGAGCCGATCTGGCTGGCGTACATGGTGAGGAACACATTGGGCAGGTAGCCCAGTACCATCAGCGTGTTCACCACCCCGCCCAGCAGGAACGCCGACCACGCGATAATGAAATACCGCGCCACCCGCTGGCCGCAGTACCAGGCCTTGATGGCGGCGACGAAGATGGTCACGGTGAATACCAGCGCCAGGCCGGTCGCCAGGCGCAAGGCCAGGGCGTAGCTGGTCAGCAGCGCCAGCGCCATCACTACGCCGCCGCATACCGCCAGTGCCAGCAAGAGCCGGTTGAGCCAGCGGCTGTGCTGCGCGGTATGCAGGAAGCTGCGGGCGAACAGGCTGCCGAACAGCGCCGCCGAACCGATCAGCAACGGCACCGCCGCATTCGCCCACCACGGGTTGTTCGGCCAGAAGTACTGCACGGCCACGCCATTGACCGACAGTTGGTACAGGCCAAACGAGGCGATATAGAGGATGTAATACAGGTAGCTGGTGTCGCGCACGCTCAGGTAGATGAACAGGTTGTAGACCAGCATCCCCAGCAGGACGCCATAGATCACCCCCAGCACAGACAGGCGCAGCGGTTGTTGCTCCAGGTAAGCGGTGCCGGCCCAGAGCGTCAACGGCGCCTGGATCGAGCCCTCGCTTTGCAGGCGCAGGTAGAGCGTTTGCTGCTGGTCGGGCACGAAATTGAGCTTGAACAGGTAGTTGCTCTGGCTGACTTCACGACTGGAAAAAGGCAGCGCACTGCCGGTGCGGCTGGCCAGCCGATAGTTACCGGTGCCATCGTTCTGGTACAGGTCCAGATGATTCAGCGGCGGGTAAGCCAACTCCAGAAACCAGGTACGGGGGGCACGGGGGTCCTTGGCCACGTAATGCAGGTCGACCTTGAGCCAGAACACTGAGCGCGAATAGCCGGCGTTGAGGGTGGCGTTGTCATGGTGCTTGAATTGAGCAGCGTAGGCGGGGGAGCTTACTTCGGCGATGGTGAGGGCATCGGTCGGGTCTTCGAGCACTTGCATGGCTCGGCCCAGCGGCAGGCTTCGGGTGTCCTGGTTGAACTCGATGGCGCTGGCGAGCATCGGCAGCCCGCACAACAATAAGATCAGCAAATAGCGCATAGAGCCCCAGCGTGGCCTGTCCGGTTATGTCAAAAGCCCCCATTCCTTTTGAGAAGACGTACACCGGCGGTACAGTTAAGTTGTTTGAATCCACTTTAGCATAGCCGCTAAAGGCCATTGGACACCATTGAAATGATTTTTTGAAAGGCTCTAGAACAAGGCTTTCAGCGCGTTTCATCGACGAGAAAACACCAAAAAAGCGGCGTTTTCGCGACAACATTCAACCATCGCCCGAAGGCCCCGCCAAAAGCGTTTGGTGGTAAGCTCGCGCACCATGAATATCTACAGCTCTCGCCCCGTTGTCCTCTGTCTCTCCGGCCATGATCCCAGTGGTGGCGCCGGCTTGCAGGCAGATATCGAAGCCCTGCTCGCCCAAGGCTGCCATGCGGCCCCGGCCGTCACTGCCCTGACCGTGCAGAACACCGTCAATGTCAGCGATTTCCGTGTACTGGACCGTGAGTGGGTACTGGCCCAGGCCAATGCCGTACTCGGTGACTCCGACGTGGCGGCGGTCAAGCTGGGCATGCTCGGCTCCACCGCAATGGTCGACACCGTGGTCGAACTGCTGCAGGCGCACCCGCACCTGCCGGTCGTGTGCGACCCGGTGCTGCGCGCCGGCGGCGGCGGCAGCCTGGGCAAGGACGAAGTCGGCTATGCCATGCGCGAGCGGCTGCTGCCGCTGTCGCTGATCGCCACGCCGAACCTGCCTGAAGCCCGTATCCTCGCCGAACTGCCCGAGGGCACCGCCGACGAATGCGCCGAGAAGCTGTTGCCGTTCATCAAGCACCTGTTGATCACCGGCGGCCATGGCGATGAGCACGAAGTGCACAACCGCCTCTACAGCCGTGATGGCACGCGCCAGACCTTTACCTGCCAGCGCCTGCCCGGCAGCTATCACGGTTCGGGCTGCACCCTGGCCAGCGCCCTGGCCGGACGGATCGCCCAAGGCGAAGGGCTGGTGAGTGCGGTGCAGTCGGCACTTAACTACACTTGGCGCACCCTGCGTGACGCCGAACAACTCGGCCAGGGCCAGTTCGTACCGCGCCGGCTGCCGCTGGATTTCTGCTCGTAACTATCTGCTCTTAACAGCAAGAGGCCTGCCCGATGAAACTACGTGGCCTTTACGCCATTACCGACAGCCAACTGTTGGCCGGCAAGTTCCTCGCCTATGTCGAAGCGGCATTGGACGGTGGCGTGACCCTGCTGCAGTACCGCGACAAAAGCAGCGACGAAGCCCGGCGCCTGCGCGAAGCGGAAAAACTGCGGGAGCTGTGCTCGCGCTACAAGACCCAGCTTATTATCAATGATGACTTCGACCTGGCCGCGCGCCTGGGCGTCGGCGTGCACCTGGGCCAGACCGATGGCCCACTGACGCCGGCCCGTGCGTTGCTCGGTTCCAAGGCGATCATCGGCGCCACCTGCCACGGCCAGATCGAACTGGCCGAACAGGCGGCAAAAGAAGGCGCCAGCTATGTCGCCTTCGGCCGCTTCTTCAATTCCAACACCAAGCCGGGCGCTCCGGCCGCCACCGTTGAAATGCTCGCCGAGGCCCGCAAGCGCCTGCATGTGCCGATCTGCGTGATCGGCGGCATCACCCTGGAAAACGCCGGACCGCTGGTGGCCCATGGTGCCGACCTGCTGGCCGTGGTCCACGGCCTGTTCGGTGCCGACAGTACCCAGGAAGTCACGCGCCGCGCCCGCGCCTTCAACGACCTTCTTAAAATTTCAGTTTAGAGAGCCCGATCATGTCTCGTTCCGAAACCCTGTTTGCCGATGCCCAGAAACACATCCCCGGCGGTGTGAACTCCCCCGTGCGTGCGTTCAAAAGCGTGGGCGGCACGCCGTTGTTCTTCAAGCATGCCGAAGGCGCCTACGTCACCGACGAAGATGACAAGCGCTACGTGGATTACGTCGGCTCCTGGGGCCCGATGATCCTCGGCCACAGCCACCCCGACGTGCTGGACGCAGTGCGCAGGCAACTGGAACACGGCCTGTCCTACGGCGCACCGACCGCCATGGAAACCGAGATGGCCGATCTGGTCTGCAGCATCGTGCCGTCGATGGAGATGGTGCGCATGGTCAGCTCCGGCACCGAAGCCACCATGAGTGCGATTCGCCTGGCCCGTGGTTTCACCGGCCGCGACAGCATCATCAAGTTCGAAGGCTGCTACCACGGCCATTCCGATAGCCTGCTGGTCAAAGCCGGTTCCGGCGCGCTGACCCAAGGCGTACCCAGCTCGGCCGGCGTACCGACAGCGTTCGCCAAACACACCCTGACCCTGCCGTTCAACGACATCGGCGCCGTCGAGCAGATGCTCAGCGAAGTCGGCCAGGACGTAGCGTGCATCATCGTCGAGCCAGTGGCCGGCAACATGAACTGCGTGCCGCCCGCCCCGGGCTTTCTGCAAGGCCTGCGCGAACAGTGCGACAAGCACGGCGTGGTGCTGATTTTCGACGAAGTGATGACCGGCTTCCGCGTTGCCCTCGGCGGTGCCCAGGCGCACTACGGCGTCACGCCGGACCTGAGCACGTTCGGCAAGATCATCGGTGGCGGCATGCCCGTGGGCTGCTTCGGCGGCAAGCGCGAGATCATGCAGCACATCGCGCCGCTGGGCCCCGTGTACCAGGCCGGCACACTCTCGGGTAACCCGCTGGCCATGGCGGCCGGCCTGACCACCCTGCGCCTGATCAGCCGCCCGGGCTTCCACGCCGAGCTGACCGACTACACCACCCGCCTGCTGGACGGCCTGCAACAGCGCGCCGACGCCGCCGGTATCCCGTTCGTGACCACGCAAGCGGGCGGCATGTTTGGCCTGTACTTCAGTGGTGCCGATGACATCGTCACCTTTGATGATGTGATGGGCAGCGATGCCGACCTGTTCAAGCGCTTCTTCCACCTGATGCTGGAGGGCGGCGTGTACCTGGCACCGAGTGCCTTCGAAGCCGGCTTCACCTCGATCGCCCATGGCGATGCCGAGCTGAAACTGACACTGGATGCCGCCGAACGCGCCTTCGCCGCACTGAAATAAGCTGGAGCAAAAACCTGACGTCGCTGTGGGCGGCGTCAGATTTGCTACTTTGCCTACAGGGATTTCCTTATTTTTCCGAGAATTTACCTGCAATCCGGCAGATAACTTGCCCAAGCAGCAGAAAAACGAGTAAAGACTTTGTAAGCAGAGGCCTGCTTATTTCATAATGCGCGCTTATTGGATCCCGAGAGGGTCCGCGCGCCCCGTCAGAGGTAAGTCGATTCCCATGAAACGCACCGGCCGCACCCTGGTACTGGGCTGCCTGTTGCTCCTTCAGCCGCTGCTGGCACATGCCCAGGCAGGCGGCAACTCGTTGTTAATCCCAGCGATGGGTCGTTGCACCCTCAATACCCAGCCAGACAGCCAGGCCGAAGCCCTGAGCGCGTGTCAGAAACAGGCCGACGGTGGGGATGCGCAGGCGCAATACGAGTTGGGCGAGTACTACCACGACAGCAAAAACCCCGCCCGTGACCTCAACAAAGCCTTGAGCTACTTCGAGAAAGCCTCGCTGCAGGGCCACGCGCAGGCGCAGTTCCAGCTCGGCACCATGTTCTTCAAAGGCGAAGGCGTGCCGGCCAATAACGTCCAGGCCTATATCGTGCTGAAAATGGCCGCGGTCAACGGCGCCGAAGACGCGCTGGACACCGCCGACGAAGTCGCCGAGCACATGCAACGCGATGAATTGGAAGTGGCCACCCAAGTACTGGGGCAGATTTTCCGCAACTACCTGCTGGAACTGCAGAGTGCCGATGGGCGCTCGCCCTTCTCACCCCTGCCCTGACACCCAGCCTATTTCTCAGGCATCGGCATCGGAAACGGCATGACATTGCTCATGCCCCGGGCTTCGCTGATCTTCGGCGTGCCCAGGCGCTCGACTTCGTCGATGCGCACGATCGAATGCATCGGCACAAAACTGCGCACCACGCCTTCGAACTGGGCCTTGAGCTTTTCCTCGCCCGGGTCGACGACCAGCTGTGTGCGCTCGCCAAAGACGAACTCTTCCACTTCCAGGAAACCCCACAGATCACTTTGATAGATCTGCTTGGCGTACATTTCGAACACCTGGCCCTGGTTGAGGAAAATCACCTTATAGATTGGAGCTTCACGTTTGGTCATGGTGGGTGAGGAACACATGGGGGATATAAAAGAGGGCGCGAACTATAGCATGGCACCCGATGCACAGTGCTAGGAACCGATGGGCATGACCCCTATAATGCGCGGTTCTTTACCACCAGTTGACGATTCCCATGGCCAAGAAGCTTTATATCGAAACCCACGGTTGCCAGATGAACGAGTACGACAGCTCGCGCATGGTCGACCTGCTGGGTGAACACCAGGCCCTGGAAGTCACCGCCCGCGCCGAAGATGCCGACGTGATCCTGCTCAATACCTGCTCGATCCGCGAGCGGGCCCAGGACCGTGTGTACTCGCAGCTGGGCCGCTGGCGCGAATTGAAACTGGCCAACCCGGACATGGTGATCGCCGTCGGCGGTTGCGTGGCCAGCCAGGAAGGCGCCGCGATCCGCGACCGTGCGCCGTATGTCGACGTGGTCTTCGGCCCACAGACCCTGCACCGCCTGCCGGAAATGATCGACGCCGCACGCGTCACCAAGCTGCCCCAGGTCGACGTCTCGTTCCCGGAAATCGAAAAATTCGACCACTTGCCCGAGCCACGTATCGACGGGCCGAGCGCCTACGTGTCGGTGATGGAAGGCTGCAGCAAGTACTGCACCTTCTGTGTGGTGCCCTACACCCGTGGTGAAGAGGTCAGCCGGCCGTTTGACGACGTGCTCGCAGAAATCATCCATCTGGCCGAAAACGGCGTGCGCGAAGTGACCCTGCTGGGCCAGAACGTCAACGGCTATCGCGGCCTGACCCACGACGGGCGCCTGGCTGACCTGGCGGAGTTGATCCGCGTGGTCGCTGCGGTGGATGGCATCGAACGCATTCGCTACACCACCTCGCACCCGCTGGAGTTCTCCGATAGCCTGATCCAGGCCCATGCCGACGTGCCGGAACTGGTCAAGCACCTGCATTTGCCGGTGCAATCGGGCTCGGACCGCATCCTCTCGGCGATGAAACGCAACCACACCGCCCTGGAATACAAATCCAAACTGCGTAAATTGCGCGCGGCGGTGCCAGGCATCTGCATCAGCTCGGACTTTATCGTCGGCTTCCCCGGCGAAACCGAGAAAGACTTCCAGCAGACCATGAAGCTGATCGAAGACGTCGGTTTCGACTTCTCCTACTCGTTCGTCTACAGCCAGCGCCCCGGCACCCCGGCGGCGGACCTGTTGGATGAAACGCCGGAAGCGCTGAAAAAAGAGCGCTTGAACGCGCTGCAACATCGCCTTAACCAGCAGGGTTTCGAGATCAGCCGACAAATGGTCGGCTCCATCCAGCGCATCCTGGTCACCGACTATTCGAAAAAAGACCCTGGCGAATTGCAGGGCCGCACCGAGAACAACCGGATCGTCAACTTCCGTTGCGATAATCCGACATTGATCGGTCAGTTTGCCGACGTGCACATCGATGCGGCGCAACCGCACTCGCTGCGCGGGTCGCTGGTGCAATAAACCAAGTTTCTGTAGGAGCGAGCTTGCTCGCGAAAAACCTGAGGGCACCGCGTATATTCAGGCTGCACGCGTTACCGTTGACGTTTTTCGCGAGCAAGCTCGCTCCTACAGAATCGCCGTCAGCCAATATGCTCCGTTTAAGTGCTTTCGCACCCGGCGTGCTGGCGTTATCCTCTCTTTCACTTAAACAGCCAAAGGGCGGCTAAAAGCAACCTTGAACGCACCCATAGCAGAACCCCATCGTTTTCTCCTCGAGCCCTTTGAGGCTCGCCGTTTCGCCAACCTGTGCGGACAGTTCGACGAGCACCTGCGCCTGATCGAACAACGCCTGAGCATCGAGATCCGCAATCGCGGCAATCAGTTCGAGCTCATTGGTGAACCCCAACACACCACGTCTGCAGAAAACCTGCTGCGCCGCCTCTACCGTGAAACCAAGGGTAGTGAGCTGTCGCCGGAAACGGTGCACCTGTACCTGCAGGAATCTGCCGTCGAAGACCTGGCCAACAACCCGGTGGCCGAAGCCAGCGTGGCCCTGCGCACCAAAAAAGGCATGATTCGCCCCCGCGGCTTGAATCAGCAGCGCTACGTCAAGGAAATCCTCGGCAACGACATCAACTTCGGCATCGGCCCGGCCGGTACCGGCAAGACCTACCTGGCCGTGGCCTGTGCGGTCGACGCCCTGGAGCGTGAGCAAGTACGCCGTATCCTGCTGGTGCGCCCAGCGGTCGAGGCCGGTGAAAAACTCGGCTTCCTGCCGGGCGACCTGGCCCAGAAGATCGACCCGTACCTGCGCCCGCTCTACGACGCACTGTACGAGATGCTCGGCTTTGAATACGTGGCCAAGCTGATCGAGCGCCAGGTGATCGAGATCGCCCCGCTGGCCTACATGCGCGGCCGCACCTTGAACAACAGCTTCATCATCCTCGACGAAAGCCAGAACACCACCGTCGAGCAGATGAAGATGTTCCTCACCCGTATCGGTTTCGGCTCCACCGCCGTGATCACCGGTGACGTCACCCAGGTCGACCTGCCCAAAGGCACCAAGTCTGGCCTGGCCCAGGTGATCGAGGTGCTCAAGGATGTGCCGGGTATCAGCTTCACGCACTTCATGCCCAAGGACGTGGTCCGCCACCCGCTGGTGCAGCGCATTGTCGAAGCCTACGAGCGCTTCGACCACCGCGATGACACACCGGCCAAGGACGTTCGCCGCGATGCTTGAGCTTGACCTGCAGCTGGCCACCGAAGCGCCCGCCCCCAGCGAAGAACAGTTCCGTCAATGGTGCGCCCTGGCCCTGCGCCAGCGCAGCGCCGACTCGGAACTGACCATCCGCCTGGTGGACGAGCCCGAGGGCCGCGAGCTGAACCACACCTGGCGCCAGAAGGACTACGCGACCAACGTGCTGTCGTTTCCCGCCGATGTACCCGATGAGTTGCTGGATATCCCCCTGCTGGGCGACCTGGTGATCTGCGTCGAGGTGGTCGAGCGTGAAGCGAAGGAACAAGGCAAGGAACTTGAGGCTCACTGGGCCCATCTAGTCATCCACGGCTGCTTGCATCTCTTGGGTTACGACCATATAGACGATGAAGAAGCCGAGGAAATGGAAGCACTGGAACGAACGTTGCTTGCAGAATTGGGTCACCCTGATCCATATGCAGACGACGAAAACTGATCAACACTCAACTGTCACATCAAAGGATTTAGAGTAATCGCTATGAGCGAAGACCGATCGAGCAACGGGCAAAAGTCATGGCTGGGTAAACTGACCCAGGCTTTTGCCCACGAGCCGAAAAACCGCCAGGAGCTGCTGGAGCTGCTGCGCGAGGCCCACCAGAATAAGTTGCTGGACAGCGAAGCGCTGGCCATCGTCGAAGGCGCCATCCAGGTGGCTGACCTGCAGGTTCGGGACATCATGGTCCCCCGCTCGCAGATGATCAGCATCAAGGCGACCCAGACCCCACGGGAATTCCTCCCGGCCGTGATCGACTCGGCGCACTCGCGCTACCCGGTGATCGGCGAAAGCCATGACGACGTCATGGGTGTCCTGCTGGCCAAGGACCTGCTGCCGCTGATCCTCAAGGAGAACGGTGACAGCTTCAACATCAAGGACCTGCTGCGCCCGGCCACCTTCGTGCCCGAATCCAAGCGCCTGAATGTGCTGCTGCGCGAATTTCGCGCCAACCACAATCACATGGCCATTGTGATCGACGAATACGGCGGCGTGGCGGGCCTGGTGACCATCGAAGACGTGCTGGAACAGATCGTCGGCGACATCGAGGATGAGCACGACGTCGAAGAAGACAGCTACATCAAGCCGCTGCCCAGCGGTGACTTCCTGGTCAAGGCGCTGACGCCGATCGAGAACTTCAACGAGTTCTTCGACAGCGAATTCTCCGACGACGAGTTCGACACCGTCGGTGGCCTGGTGATGAGTGCGTTCGGGCACCTGCCCAAGCGTAACGAAACCACCGAGATCGGCGCCTATCGCTTCCGCATCCTGAATGCCGACAGCCGCCGCATCCACTTGATTCGCCTGACACCTATTGCCCGCTAAGGATTGATATGCAGCGCCTAACCCGCCCCGGCTGGCCCGGTAATCTGCTGGCCGTGGTGGCCGGCGCCATCACCACCCTGGCGTTGGCGCCATTCGACCTGTGGCCGTTTGCATTGGTTGCGGTCGGATTGTTCTATGTCGGGCTGCGGGAGCTGACGCCGCGCCAGGCCCTGGGCCGTGGCTGGTGCTTCGGGTTCGGCCTGTTTGGCGCCGGCACCAGCTGGATCTACTACAGCATCCACCACTTCGGCGGCGCTTCGGTGCTGCTGGCGGGGTTTCTGATGCTGTTGTTTACCGCCGCCATTGCCTGGTTCTTCGCCCTGCCCGCGTGGTTATGGGCGCGCTGGCTGCGTCGCAATGAAGCGCCGTTGGCGGATGCGCTCACGTTTGCCGCGTTATGGGTCGGCCAGGAGGCCTTTCGCGGCTGGTTCCTCACCGGATTCCCGTGGTTGTACTCCGGTTACAGCCAGCTCGACGGCCCCCTCACCGGCCTGGCGCCAGTGGGCGGGATGTGGCTGATTTCCTTTGCCCTGGCGCTGACGGCGGCCCTGCTGTGCAACCTGCCACGCCTGCTGGCCGGCAAACGCAATGGGTTTATCGGCGCTGGCCTGGTGTTACTGGTAGCGCCCTGGGCCATCGGCCTGGCACTCAAGCATCATGCCTGGACCACGCCCTCGGGCGCGCCACTGACCGTCGCCGCGATCCAGGGCAACGTCGAACAAAGCATGAAGTGGGACCCCGAGCAGTTGAATGCGCAGCTCGCGCTGTACCGCGACATGAGCTTCAGCTCCAAGCCGGTCGACCTGCTGGTGTGGCCGGAAACGGCCGTGCCGGTGCTCAAGGAGTCCGTCGAGGGCTACCTGGGAATGATGGGTAAGTTTGCGGCTGACCGGCACACCGCGCTGATCACCGGCGTGCCGATTCGCCAGGAAGTGCATCACCAGAAGCGCTACTTCAACGGTATCACGGTGGTGGGTGAAGGTGACGGTACCTATCTCAAGCAGAAGCTGGTGCCGTTTGGCGAGTACGTGCCGTTGCAGGATATGCTGCGCGGCCTGATTGCCTTCTTTGACCTGCCCATGTCGGACTTCGCCCGTGGCCCTGCCGACCAGCCGATGCTGCAAGCCAAGGGCTATCAGATCGCGCCGTTCATTTGCTACGAAGTGGTGTACCCGGAGTTCGCAGCCGGCCTTTCCGCCCAGAGCGACCTGCTGCTGACCATCAGCAATGACACCTGGTTCGGCCGCTCCATCGGCCCGTTGCAGCACCTGCAAATGGCGCAGATGCGTGCGTTGGAGGCTGGCCGCTGGATGATCCGCGCCACCAATAATGGCGTGACCGGGTTGATCAACCCATTTGGGCAGATCACCGTGCAGATCCCGCAGTTCGAACGCGGTATCCTCTACGGCGAAGTGGTGCCGATGCACAACCTGACGCCGTACCTGCAATGGCGCTCGTGGCCGCTGATCATCGTGTGCCTGGTGCTGTTTGGTTGGGCGCTGCTGGCAGGCCGGATGGCCAAAACCGTTTAAGAGCCAACGCGAACAAAGTGTGGGAGGGGGCAAGCCCCCTCCCACACTTTGATCTGCATTTTAATCAGCAGGGTTATCGATAGAACAACCGGTAGCCTAGCTGCCCCACCGCTTCATTGATCAACTGCCCGCTCTGCCACACCGACTTGAACTCTGGCATCCAGCCGCCCAGCGGCCGGGCGTTGTCCACGCCGAGGAACCCCACCGGCGCCGGTACCACGGTGAAGCCGGCCTTTTCAAAACTCCACACCGAACGCGGCATGTGCCAGGCCTGGGTCACGACCACCACACGCTTGATGCCCTCGGGCAATAGAATCCCGGCACTCATCTGCGCGTTTTCCCAGGTGGTGCGGCTGCGTTCTTCCTTCCAGCGCACAGCAACGCCGAAGTCATCCTGCATCGATACCGCCATCAACTGCGCCTCGCTGGGCGGCGTGCCGTAATGCAGGCCACCGGTGGTCAGCACCGGCAGCCCTGAGGCCTTGGCCAGTCGCGCGGCATACCGCTGGCGCTCCAGGCCGATGCCGGTCGGCTGATCAGAACCCCATGCCGAGTCGCCGCGCTCGCGTCCCGAGCCCAGCACCACAATGGCATCGGCGCGCTGGGCCAGGGTCGACCAGTCTTCACGGGCCAACGGTGGCTCGGTCTCCAGGGCACGTGCGCCCCACTCCACCGCCACCGGCAGGCTGATCAACCACATGCCGCCAAATCCGAGGGCAAAGCAGCAGCCGGCCAAACGGGGGCGGCTGCGACGAAACCACCAGGCAAGGGCCAGCAGCAGCAAGAGAATGCCGGGTGGCAGGAGCAGCTGTTTGATGAAATAACGAATAGGCATCGGGCATCTCCATAGATGCCCGAAGCCTAAGGTGTAACGGGGTTTAGCGACAATCTTTACAGTGACATGGCACGATGACGTGATTCAGGGGAGTGAACTACTTGAAGCGGGCGGACCGGAGCCTTTCCGGGCCACGACCGGCCGACAAGTCCTTGAGCCACACCACCTTGGCTGAGTGCGTAGGCTCTTTGGCTGGCGGGGTTGCCACCCAAGAAGGCGCACTGCGCTTATTACGTTCCAGGTAAGCTTTGATCAGTTCCAGCTCCGCACGGCTCAAACCGCGCAGTTCCAACTCTACGGGCCGTTCATCACGCAATCGGCCCGCGGTCCTCGCTGCATCCAATGCGCGACCCAATCGGTCGATCAGTCCTTCGTAGATTTCCGGTTTCGTTGCGATTCGCTGCGATTCGACCATCCCCTCACCTCATTGAAGAAAGACTTGCTCCCCAATAAACAGCGTAGTCCCCATGGCTGCGCCTGCCCGGCGCCGCGACAGACGGCCCTCGCCGCGCAATCAGGGTTTCCCTCGATAGAGTGGGGTCATGTATGCTACGGCGCTTCCTGTAACTCCACTTCCCGCAGGGTTTGGGCACGGACGCGCCGCTTTTTGGTGTCGAACAACCTGAACGTTGCACCGAAGAGGATTAGGCCACCCCTATTCAGTTCAAAAGTAGCCATGCACGAACAATATCAGCCCCGTGAAATAGAAAATGCCGCCCAAACCTTCTGGGACGAGCAAAAGTCCTTTGAAGTCAGTGAACAGCCAGGCAAGGAGACATTCTATTGCCTGTCGATGTTCCCTTACCCCAGCGGCAAGCTACACATGGGGCATGTGCGCAACTACACCATCGGCGACGTCATCTCCCGCTACCAGCGCATGCAAGGCAAGAACGTCCTGCAACCCATGGGTTGGGACGCCTTCGGCATGCCGGCGGAAAACGCCGCGATGAAAAACAACGTGGCCCCCGCCAAGTGGACCTACGAAAACATCGCCTACATGAAGACCCAGCTGCGCAGCCTGGGCCTGGCGGTGGACTGGTCCCGCGAAGTCACCACCTGCAAGCCGGATTACTACCGTTGGGAACAATGGCTGTTCACCCGCCTGTTCGAAAAAGGGGTGATCTACAAAAAAAGCGGCACCGTGAACTGGGACCCTGTCGACCAGACCGTCCTCGCCAACGAACAGGTGATCGACGGTCGCGGCTGGCGCTCCGGCGCACTGATCGAAAAGCGCGAAATCCCGATGTACTACTTCAAGATCACCGCCTACGCGGATGAACTGTTGTCGAGCCTCGACGATTTGCCGGGCTGGCCTGAACAGGTCAAGACCATGCAGCGCAACTGGATCGGCAAGTCCAAGGGCATGGAAGTGCAGTTCCCCTACAACGTCGACTCCATCGGCGAAGCTGGCGCACTCAAAGTCTTCACCACCCGTCCGGACACCTTGATGGGCGCGACCTACGTCGCCGTGGCCGCCGAACACCCGCTGGCCACCCAGGCCGCACAGAACAATCCTGAGCTGCAGGCGTTCATCGCCGAATGCAAAGGCGGCAGCGTGGCCGAAGCCGACGTCGCCACCCAGGAGAAAAAAGGCCTGCCGACCGGCCTGTTCGTCGAGCACCCGCTGACCGGCGAGAAGTTGCCGGTATGGGTCGCCAACTACGTGCTGATGCACTACGGCGATGGCGCAGTAATGGCTGTGCCGGCCCACGACGAGCGCGATTTCGAATTCGCCACCCAATACAACCTGCCGATCAAGTCAGTGGTGCGCACCAGTTCCGGCGACACCAACCCAGCCCCGTGGCAAGACGCCTATGGCGAGCACGGTACGCTGATCAACTCCGGTGAGTTCGACGGCCTGGACTTCGCCGGCGCCTTCGACGCCATCGAAGTCGCACTGATCAAGAAGAACCTCGGTGCCTCGCGCACCCAGTTCCGCCTGCGCGACTGGGGCATCAGCCGCCAGCGCTACTGGGGCTGCCCGATCCCGATCATCCACTGCCAGACCTGCGGTGACGTACCGGTTCCGGAAGACCAGTTGCCGGTCGTCCTGCCGGAAGACGTGGTGCCGGACGGTGCCGGTTCGCCATTGGCGCGCATGCCCGAGTTCTACGAATGCAGCTGCCCGAAATGCGGCCAGCCGGCCAAGCGTGAAACCGACACCATGGACACCTTCGTCGAGTCCTCGTGGTACTACGCCCGCTACGCCTCGCCGCACTACGAGGGCGGCCTGGTAGAGAAATCCGCAGCCGACCACTGGTTGCCGGTGGATCAGTACATCGGCGGTATCGAACACGCCATCCTTCACCTGCTGTACGCGCGCTTCTTCCACAAGCTGATGCGCGACGAAGGCCTGGTGAGTTCCAACGAACCGTTCAAGAACCTGCTGACCCAGGGCATGGTGATCGCCGAGACCTACTATCGTCGCGAAGCCAATGGCGCCTACACCTGGTTCAACCCGGCGGACGTCGAGCTCGAGCGCGACAGCAAAGCCAAGGTCATCAGCGCCAGACTGATCGCCGACGGCCTGCCGGTGGAAATCGGCGGCACCGAGAAGATGGCCAAGTCGAAGAACAACGGCGTCGACCCTCAGTCGATGATCGACCAGTTCGGCGCCGACACCTGCCGCCTGTTCATGATGTTCGCCTCGCCGCCTGACATGAGCGCCGAATGGTCCGACTCCGGTGTCGAAGGGTCGCACCGTTTCCTCAAGCGCGTCTGGCGCCTGGCGCACGCCCATGTCAGCCAGGGCCTGCCGGCCAAGCTGGACGTGGCGTCGTTGAGCGACGAGCAGAAACTCATTCGTCGCAGCACCCACCTGGCCATCAAGCAGGCCAGCCAGGACGTGGGCCAGAACCACAAGTTCAACACCGCCATCGCCCAGGTGATGACGCTGATGAACGTGCTGGAAAAAGCCCCGCAAGCCACCGCACAGGATCGCGCACTGGTACAGGAAGGCCTGGAGACGGTCACCCTGCTGCTGGCGCCGATTACACCGCACATCAGCCACGAACTGTGGAGCCGCCTGGGCCATAGCGACGCGGTCATCGATGCGCGCTGGCCGGTACAGGATGACAGCGCCCTGGTACAGGACACGCTGCAACTGGTGATCCAGGTCAACGGTAAACTGCGCGGCCAGATCGACATGCCCGCCAGTGCCAGCCGTGAAGAAGTCGAAGCGGCCGCACGGGTCAACGAGAACGTGCTGCGCTTTACCGAAGGCCTGACGATCCGCAAAGTGATCGTGGTGCCTGGCAAACTGGTCAATATCGTCGCTAGCTAATCGGATCGGGCGTGGGGCTCGAGCCCTGCGCCGAACAAAGCCTTCAGGGCCTCGATAAGGCCCACATGGTTTCAAGGGGAGCAACAAAATGATCAAACGCAATCTGCTGGTTATGGGCCTTGCCGTACTGCTGAGCGCTTGCGGCTTCCAGCTGCGCGGCACCGGCACCAATGACCTGACGATCAAGGAACTGGACGTCAGCGCTCGCGACGCCTACAGCGAGACAGTGACCCAGCTGCGCCAGGTCCTGGAAAACAGCGGCGTGCACGTCTACACCGGCGCGACCTACAAACTGTTCCTGGCTAACGAGAAAGAAACCCAGCGCAACCTGAGCTACGCCAGCGCCGGACGTGCGTCCGATATCGAACTGAGCACCGTGCTCAGCTTTGAAATCCAGGGCCGCGATCACCTGCCGTTGATGAATGACAACATCCAGGTGCAGAAGATTGTCAGCCACGATGGTAACAACCTGGTGGGTTCGGACTCCGAAATCATCCAGGTGCGCAAGGAGATGCGTCGCGAGCTGGTGCAACGCATGGTCCTGCGCCTGTCGCTGCTCACCCCACAACAGCTCGAAACCTTGCAGCAACGTGCTGACGACAAGGCCAAGGCCGATGCCGACGCGCTGAAAGCCGCGAAAGAGTACGAAGACAACACGCCGAAACAATCGCCTGTTGAAGTCCCTGTCGAGTAAGCCAGACGGGGCGCCCCTGGCGCCCCGTTCGCCCTGCCTATGAAACTCGCACCCGCCCAACTCGCCAAACACCTGCAAGGTGGCCTCGCGCCTGTCTACATCGTCAGCGGTGATGACCCGCTGTTGTGCCAGGAAGCCGCCGACGCCATCCGCAGCGCCGCACGCCAGCAGGGCTTCGATGAACGCCAGGTATTCAGCGCCGACGCCAGTTTCGACTGGGGCACGCTGCTGCAAGCCGGTGCAAGCATGTCGCTGTTCGCCGAAAAACGCCTGCTGGAGCTGCGCCTGCCGTCGGGCAAGCCCGGTGATAAGGGCGCGGCTGCACTGATGGAATACTGCTCGCGACCCGCCGAAGACACGGTGTTGCTGATCAGCTTGCCCAAGCTCGACGGCAGCGCGCAGAAGACCAAGTGGGGCAAGGCCCTGGTGGAAGGCGCGCAGACCCAGTTCATCCAGATCTGGCCAGTGGACAGCAATCAGTTGCCGCAATGGATTCGCCAGCGCCTGTCCCAGGCAGGGCTATCCGCGACACAGGATGCAGTGGAGCTGATCGCCGCGCGGGTCGAAGGCAACTTGCTTGCCGCCGCCCAGGAGATCGAAAAGCTCAAGCTGATGGCCGAAGACGGGCAGATTACCGTCGAGACCGTCCAGGGCGCAGTGGCAGACAGTGCACGTTTTGACGTGTTCGGGCTGGTGGATGCGATCCTCAATGGCGAGCCCGCCCATGCCCTGCGCATGCTCGAAGGCCTGCGTGGCGAAGGGGTGGAGCCGCCGGTGATTCTCTGGGCCCTGGCCCGGGAACTAAGGGTATTGGCCAATATTGCCCTGCAATACAGCCAGGGCACGCCGCTGGACAAGTGCTTCAGCCAGGCGCGGCCACCGGTGTGGGACAAGCGCAAACCCCTGATGAGCAAAGCCCTGCAACGGCACTCGGCGCAACGCTGGGCGCAGCTGTTGCTGGAAGCGCAGCGCATTGATGCACAGATCAAGGGCCAGGCGGCGGGTTCGCCGTGGATGAGCCTGAGCCGTTTATCGCTGTTGATGGCCGGTCAGCGCCTGACATTACCAGCGGAATAACCCTGGTTTCCAAACACCACAGAACCAATGTGGGAGGGGCAAGTCGAATCGTCGCACCGCCCCTTCCACATTTTTGATTGCGTTTACAATTCATGGGCTTTACAGCGGCCTGACTTCGGCAGATTATTTGCACCGCATCTCCCCCCATCAAGAGCATCGACCATGAGCAAAAAGCCATCCAAGCATGGCCCCAACAAGGCCAAATCCATCATCGCCCAGCCACTGTTCCGCAGCCGTCAGGAACGCGCCGGCAAGGGCAAAGGCAGCTACCGCCGCGAAGCCTTCCAGTCTAATAGCTGGGAGGCTTCTTACTTTCTGGCTGCCTGAAGGCAAGCGCCCCTCTGGCATGATAAGGTCTGTACCTGATTTGTAATTCCTGGACCTGTGCATGCCCTCTTGTCTTTCCCGTCGTTGGCACCTTCGCCAATTGATCGCTGCCTCCAGCCTCATTCTGCTTGTCGCCTGCGCGGAAAAACCCACCGCCGCCGATGCCCAACCCTTGCCGAAGCTCCAGACCGCACCCGTAGTGGCCCCTGCCGTCGTGGCCCCGCTGGCCGTGGACAATCTCGACATCCAACCAACCCAGACCTTTGCTGAATGGCAGGCCGGCTTTCGCGCGCAAGCCCTCCAAGCCGGCATCACGGCCGACGTTTTCGACACCGCATTCGCCAATGTCACCCCCGATATGGCGGTGATCCGCGCCGACCGCAGCCAGCCGGAGTTTTCCCGCCCTGTATGGGAATACCTCGACGGCGCCCTGTCACCCGTACGCGTACGCAATGGCCAGGCGTTGCTGATCAAGTACGCCGACATCCTGCAAAGCATCGAGCAGCGTTATGGCGTCGACCGTCAGGCACTGGTCTCGGTGTGGGGCATGGAGAGCAACTTCGGCCAGTTCCAGGGCAACAACTCGGTGATCCGCTCCCTGGCGACCCTGGCCTATGAAGGCCGTCGCCCGGCCTTTGCCCAGGCGCAATTGCTGGCGGCATTGCAGATCATCCAGCACGGCGACATCGCCGCCGACCAGATGAAGGGCTCCTGGGCCGGGGCCATGGGCCAGACCCAGTTCATTCCAACCACTTACAACACCCACGCGGTGGACTTCGATGGCGACGGTCGCCGCGACATTTGGAACAGCCCGGCCGACGCCCTCGCATCAACCGCGCACTACCTGCAAAGCTCCGGCTGGCAGAAAGGCCAGCCGTGGGGCTTTGAAGTCAAGCAATTGCCGGCGAACTTCGACTACGCCCTGGCTGACGGCGGCGTGCGCAAGAGCATTGCCGAGTGGATGAAACTGGGCATTCAACTGCCACCGGGCGCGAGCATGCCGCCGAATGTCGACCAACTGTCCGCCGCCCTGCTGCTGCCGGCAGGCTACCGTGGCCCGGCGTTCCTGGTGCTGGATAACTTCCGCGCGATCCTCAAGTACAACAACTCGTCGTCCTACGCACTGGCGGTGGGCCTGTTGTCGGAGCGCTTTGGCGGCGGCGGTGTGATCCGTGGTGACTGGCCCAAGGATGAGCTGCCGCTGAGTCGCTCCCAGCGCATTGATCTGCAGACGGCGTTGAGCGCCAACGGTTATGACGCGGGCAACCCGGATGGGATTATCGGCGCCAACACGCGCAAGGCGATTCGGGCGGCACAGCAGGCGCTGGGCTGGCCGGCGGACGGGTATCCGACGGTGAAGTTGCTGGAGTCGCTGCAAAACCGATAGATCCGCGTATGGCGACTACCGCAATCGGGGGCAAGCCCCCGATTGCGGTTTAGCAAACGCCAGCAGATTCAAGACCTGAAGACCACTTCCTGCTCCAACACCACCCGCTGCTCCCCCGCATCCAGCCGTACCAAGGCGCCCATGGGCAGCGTCAGGTTCGGATCGCAATGCCCGCTGCGCCAGCCGGCCAGCACCGGTATGCGCAATGGCTCGAACGTCTGCGTCAGCAAGCGCTCCAGCGCCACGTTATCCACACCCGCCACATCCCCGACCAGTACACCGGCGACCTGGGCCAACTTGCCCGCCAGACGCAGATGGGTCAACAGGCGGTCGATGCGGTAGATCGGTTCGTTGACGTCTTCGATAAACAGGATGATGCCTTCAGCGTCGATTTCGTAAGGCGTGCCCATGACCGCCGCAATCATCGACAGGTTACCCCCCAGCAAGCGCCCACAGGCAATGCCAGGCTCGATCGTGGTCAGCGGGTACGCTACCGGGTGCGCAAGCACACTGCCAGCGCCCAACTGGCCGCGCAGAAGGCTGAACAATGACGACTCGGTAGGTTGTTGCTTGTCGCCGAGCAGGTCGGCATTGAGCATCGGGCCGTGGAAGGTCACGAAACCGGCGTAACGGTTGATCGCCAGGTGCAGGGCGCTGATGTCGCTATAGCCGACGAACGGCTTGGGATTGGCACGCAGCAGGTCAAAGTCCAGCGCGTCGAGCAGCCGCGGTGTGCCGTAACCACCGCGCAGACAGAAGATAGCGTCGATGTGCGGATCGGCGAAGGCGGCATGCAGGTCACGCAGGCGCACGGCATCGCTGCCGGCGAGGTAGCCGTCGCGTTCATAGACACCGGGGGAAATCCGCAGATCGTAGCCGCGCGTACGCATCCATTGGCCAGCCTTTTCAACGTCCAGCACGGCGGGGCCGGCGGGGGCGATCAGGGCGATGGTGCCTTCAGAACGAAGGGCTGGAACGGCGGCGGTCATCTGAGAATCTCCCTATCTAACGCTGAAACCAATGTGGGAGGGGGCTTGCCCCCGATAGCGGTGGATCAGCCAGCACATGTAGCGACTGACATACCGCAATCGGGGGCAAGCCCCCTCCCACATAAGCCCGCTCCCA
This sequence comes from Pseudomonas sp. Yb2C2, assembly GCF_052112325.1. Lineage (NCBI taxonomy): Bacteria > Pseudomonadati > Pseudomonadota > Gammaproteobacteria > Pseudomonadales > Pseudomonadaceae > Pseudomonas > Pseudomonas sp. Yb2C2. The sequence continues at coordinate 132,576 of NZ_JAVAJK010000008.1, forward strand.
CACCGGGTCTGAACCCCGATCAGGAAACCAGGCTAGCCTTGACCAGCTTGGCCTGTTCGTCGGCGTGGTACGAAGAGCGTACCAGCGGGCCCGAGGCGACGTTCTTGAAGCCCATCTTGTAACCTTCCTCGGCGAACCAGGCGAAGGTGTCCGGGTGCACGAAACGCTGCACCGGCAAGTGGCTGCGCGACGGTTGCAGGTATTGGCCCAGGGTCAGCATGTCGATGTCGTGTTCGCGCATGCGCTTCATGACTTCGATGACTTCTTCATCGGTCTCGCCCAGGCCAAGCATCAAGCCGGATTTGGTCGGGATGTGCGGCATCATCTGCTTGAATTTCTGCAGCAGGGTCAGCGACCACTGATAGTCCGAACCTGGACGCGCGGCCTTGTACAGGCGAGGCACGGTTTCCAGGTTGTGGTTGAACACATCCGGCGGCTCGGCAGCGGTGATTTCCAGCGCGACGTCCATGCGGCCACGGTAGTCCGGCACCAGGGTCTCGAGCATCACGTTCGGCGACAGTTTGCGGATTTCGCGGATGCAGTCGGCAAAGTGCTGGGCACCGCCGTCGCGCAGGTCGTCACGGTCAACCGAGGTGATGACCACGTATTTGAGTTTCAGGTCGGCAATGGCGATGGCCAGGCTTTCCGGTTCGTTGACGTCCAGTGGCTTCGGCCGGCCATGGCCGACGTCGCAGAACGGGCAACGACGGGTGCAGATGTCACCCATGATCATGAAGGTGGCGGTGCCGCCGGAGAAGCATTCGCCCAGGTTCGGGCAGGACGCTTCTTCGCACACACTGTGCAGCTTGTGCTTGCGCAGCAGGGCCTTGATACGGTCGACTTCCGGCGAAACCGGGATGCGCACGCGGATCCAGTCAGGCTTTTTCGGCAACTCGGTGGTCGGGATGATCTTGACCGGGATGCGTGCAACCTTCTCGGCGCCGCGCAGCTTGACGCCGGCTTCCACCTTGGCACGCGGGGCCGGGGCCGGACGCTCGGTGATGTCCAGCGTCGGGATCATGGTTTGCACTGCATCAGTAGTCATAATCAGTCGATTCCGCCCGTGAGGGTCGTCTGCTCAGCATAGTCGAGGTGTTTGACGAGCTGCGCACGCAGCCGGGCACTTACCTCGGCAAATTTAATCGGTGTGGCGTGGTCGCTCAGTTGGGTCATCGCCAGCCCGGCATAACCACACGGGTTGATGCGCCGGAACGGTGCCAGGTCCATGTCCACGTTCAGGGCCAGGCCATGAAAGGAACAACCGTGGCGAATGCGCAAACCGAGGGAGGCGATTTTCGCGCCGTCCACATACACACCGGGTGCATCGGGCTTGGCCGCGGCGCTCACGCCATAACTGGCCAACAGCTCGATCAGGCAAGCCTCCATGCGGCTCACCAGGTCGCGCACGCCAAAACCCAGCTTGCGCACGTCCAGCAGCAGGTACGCCACCAGTTGACCGGGCCCATGGTAAGTCACTTGGCCACCTCGGTCGACCTGCACCACCGGAATATCCCCCGGCAGCAGCAGATGTTCGGCCTTGCCGGCCTGGCCCTGGGTGAACACCGGTGGATGTTCCACCAACCAGATTTCGTCGGGCGCCGAAGTGCCGCGTTCATTCGTGAACCGCTGCATGGCGTGCCAGACGGGCTCGTAGTCCATCCGGCCGAGCTCGCGAAAGCCCAGGACCTGTGACATCACAGCACCATGTGCACGAAGCCGGTGGCCCGCAGTTCGCTATTGATGTCGTAGAGCTGGTCTTGACCGGTCGCAACGATGTGCAACTGGATCGTGGTGTACTTACCGTTGGTGCTCGAACGCTCGTCCACCCGGTTGTCATTGATCGTCGCGTGTTTACGCACGATATCCAGGATTCTGTCTTTGTTGCCTACACCGGTATCGCTGATCACCTTGACGGGATAATCCGTCACCGGGAATTCGATCTTTGGCGCCTTTACTTCTTTATCGGTCATGGCAGAACGGCCTCGTAAGCGGTAAGCCGTGGCGACGGCAAAGCCCCGCGTCGGATCAACGCGGGGCTTTGCAGGTGCACACAATCAGTTGAACAAGCCGTAGAAGAATAGACGGATGCTATCCCACACGCGGCGGAAGATACCACCTTCGTCGACGGCGTCCAGCGCGATCAGGTCGGCGCTGTGCACCACCTTGTCGTCCAGCTTCACTTCGACTTTACCGATCACGTCGCCCTTGGCGATTGGCGCAACCAATTGCGGGTTCATGGTCATGCTGGCGGCGAGCTTTTTCAGCTGGCCTTTAGGCATGGTCAGGGTCAGGTCTTCAGCCAGGCCGGCCTTGACTTGCGAGGTCGCGCCTTTCCATACCGGCGCGGTCGCCAGTTCAGCACCCTTCTGGTAGAAGGTCTGGGTTTCGAAGAAGCGGAAACCGTAGGTCAGCAGTTTTTGCGTCTCGGCCGCACGGGCCTGCTCGCTGTTGGTGCCGAAGACCACCGCGATCAGGCGCTGGCCATCACGTACCGCGGACGACACCATGCAGTAGCCGGCTTCGTCGGTGTGGCCAGTCTTCAGGCCATCGACAGTCTTGTCGCGCCACAGCAGCAGGTTGCGGTTAGGCTGCTTGATGTTGTTCCAGAAGAATTCCTTCTGGGAGTAGATCGCGTAGTGCACCGGGTCGACACGAATGATCGCGCGCGCCAGGATCGCCATGTCGTGAGCCGACGAGTAGTGCTCAGGGTTTGGCAGGCCGGTCGGGTTCATGAAGTGGCTGTTGGTCATGCCCAGGTCGGCCACGGTTTTGTTCATCATGTCGGCGAATGCGTCTTCGCTGCCGGCGATGTGCTCGGCCAGGGCGACGCTGGCGTCGTTACCGGACTGGATGATGATGCCATGCAGCAGGTCGCTCACAGTGACTTGCGAGCCCACCTTGATGAACATCCGCGAACCGCCGGTACGCCAGGCGTTTTCGCTGACGGTCACCGGGTCGTTTTCGCCGATCTGGCCGCGACGGATTTCCAGGGTCGCGATGTAGGCGGTCATCAGCTTGGTCAGGCTGGCCGGTGGCAGGCGCTGGTCACCGTTGCTCTCGACCAGCACGTTGCCACTGGCGGCATCCATGAGGACCCAGGACTTGGCGGCCAGTTGCGGTGAAGCCGGTACCATTTCAACCGCCCAGGCGGCCGGGGTGATGATCAGCGAAAGAAGCAGGCACGTGCGTTTGGCTAAGGTGGTGATGTTCATCCGTCTCTCGAAATTGCTTATGGAAACTTGCCCTCGCGGGCAAAACTTATTCAGACAGCCCGCTACCAGACTGTCACGTGTTCGGTTGCCCGCTCACCCCTTGCCCCTGGGTTTTATTGTTCAACGAGCCAACAACCAGGGTCCAGGCCCGCATGCGAGCCTCAACCATCAATTTATTATTCGGCAGTGACCACGCTGGGTTGCCCCAGGTTGGCCAGGCGCACGCTGTTCTGCACTTGCGCAACCTCGCTCGGCGAACCGATCGGGCCCATGCGCACACGGTGCAACGTTTGCTGGTTACGCACGATGGAGCTGATGAATACCGGCGCGCTGACCATGCTGCTGAGCTTGGACCTTAACAGTTCTGCCGCATCCGGGTTGGCGAAAGCGCCCACTTGCAGGTATTGCCCGCGCGCGACCGCGGCGCCCGGTGCCGCATGGGGCACGACCACCGTATCCGGTGCGTGCTGCTGCGGTGGCGGTGTCCATTGTTCGATCTTGCCGGTGGATGCCGTCACTTGCGGCTGCGCACTCTGCGGCTCGTTGAGCATCAACGGCGCGGGCTTGCCACGCTGGGCCCAGTACTGCGCGGGATCGATGCCTTCGACCTTGACCCGCGCGGTACCGGTTTCGGCATAGCCGAGTTTTTTCGCGGCGGCGTAGGACAAGTCGATGATGCGATCCGAATAGAACGGCCCACGGTCGTTGACCCGCAGGATCACCGTGCGGTTGTTGTCCAGGTTGGTCACGCGGACATAGCTGGGCAGCGGCAGGGTCTTGTGGGCCGCGCTCATGCCGTACAGGTCATAGACTTCGCCGTTGGCGGTGTTCTGGCCGTGGAACTTGGTGCCATACCAGGACGCCGTGCCCGATTGCACGTAGGTCTTGGAGTCCTGCAACGGGAAGTAGGACTTGCCCAGCACGGTATAGGGGTTGGCCTTGTACGGGCCGGTGTGCAGGGTCGGCGTGGCATCCGGGATCTTCGACACGTCGACATCCCACCACGGGGCGCCATCTTTGTGTGCGCGGTTGATGTCCAGGCCTGGCTGTGAACGCACCGCGGTGCCGCCGGACTTCGGTACCGGGCCACGGCTGGTGGAACAACTGACGACGAGCAGGGACAACGCGGCGAACGCCACCAGCTTGAGCGGTTGATTGAACGGCGATGCCCGCATTACTTGTTGCCCCGTGCTTGGACCAGCATGTCTGACAGCTGATGCACGGCCATGGCGTACATCACACTGCGGTTATAACGCGTGATTGCGTAGAAATTCTTCAGGCCCATCCAGTATTCAGGGCCGTTTTCACCTTCGAGGCGGAATGCCGTCACCGGCATATCGTCGCGTGGCGCATTCTGACTCGACCAGCCCAGCGCCCGCAACTCCCCGACGGTCTTGGCCGGCTCGATGCCCTGGGTCAGGCCTTCATCGGCACGCTCCCCGCTGACATCGGCACGGATCACCACCGGCTCGCCACCGACCCAGCCATGGCGCTTGAAGTAACTGGCCACACTGCCGATGGCATCGTCCGGGTTGCTCCAGATATTGATATGACCGTCGCCATCAAAATCCACCGCGTAGGCGCGAAAGCTGCTCGGCATGAACTGCGGCAAGCCCATCGCCCCGGCGTAGGAGCCCTTGAGGGTCAGCGGGTCGACCTGCTCTTCGCGGGCCAGCAGCAGGAACTCACGCAGTTCCTTGCGGAAGAAGTCGGCGCGCGGCGGGTAATCGAAGCCCAGGGTCGACAAGGCGTCGATGACCCGGTAACTGCCGGTATTGCGCCCGTAGAAGGTTTCAATGCCAATGATCGCAACGATGACCTGGGCCGGCACGCCGTATTCCTGCTCGGCGCGGGCCAACACGGCCTCGTGCTGGCGCCAGAAGTCCACCCCCCGGGCCACCCGGGCGTCGGTGAGGAACATCGGACGGTATTCCTTCCACTGTTTCACGCGCTCGGCGGGGCGAGAGATAGCGTCGAGGATCGCCTGCTTGCGCTGGGCTTCGCGGAACACGCCCATCAGCTGTTCACCGGCGAAGCCGTAGTCGCGGGTCATTTCACCGACGAATTCGGCGACCTGGGGTGAGCCATCGTAGTCACCGGCCTGCGCCTCGTGCGTTGCCCCCAGCAGCCCGATCAGGCCCATCCAGGACGCATGCCGAGTCGCCCAGCCGCGCATTACTTGCATTGACATCTTCACCTTATTCAAACCTGTGCGATCCACTTGCGATGCGTATGAATCGACATCAAAACCCCAAACGCTGACAGCAATGTCACCAGCGAAGTTCCGCCGTAGCTAATGAACGGCAAAGGCACCCCAACCACCGGCAGCAGGCCACTGACCATACCGATGTTGACGAAAACGTAAACAAAAAAAGTCATGGTCAGGCTGCCGGCGAGCAATTTGCCGAACAGCGTCTGCGCCTGTGCGGTAATCACCAGGCCACGACCAATCAATAGCAAATAGATCAGCAACAGCGCGCAAATGCCCACCAGGCCGAACTCTTCGCCCATCACCGCAATAATGAAGTCGGTGTGGCTCTCGGGCAGAAAGTCCAAATGCGACTGGGTGCCGAGCAGCCACCCCTTGCCAAATACACCGCCGGAACCGATGGCCGCCTTCGACTGGATAATGTTCCAGCCGGTGCCGAGCGGGTCGCTTTCGGGATCGAGGAACGTCAGGATCCGCTGCTTCTGGTAGTCGTGCATAAAGAAGAACCACATGGCCACGGCCACCGGCACTGCCGCCGCCAGCACGCTAAGGATCCAGCGCCAGCGCAACCCGCCCATGAACAGCACGAACGCACCGCCGGCCAGGATCAGCAGCGAGGTGCCGAGGTCCGGCTGGCGCACGATCAGCACGAAGGGGATGCCGATCAGGATCAGGCTGATCCCCACATGCTTGAGCTGCGGCGGCAAGGTGCGCTTTGACAGGTACCAGGCGATCGTCGCCGGCATCAGGATCTTCATGAATTCCGACGGTTGGAAGCGAATCACCCCCGGAATGTTGATCCAGCGGGTCGCGCCCATGGCGTTATGGCCCATGACGTCCACCACCACCAGCAGCAACACCCCGGCCACATAACCGAGCGGCACCCAGCGCGCCATGAAACGCGGCTCCAGCTGGGCGATCACCACCATGGACAGCAGGCCCAGGCCAAACGACGAAGCCTGCTTGATCAGCAAGTCCCAGTTCTTGCCGCTGGCCGAATACAGCACGAACAGGCTGCCGGCCGCCAGGGTCAGCAGCAGGATCAGCAACGGGCCGTCAATGTGCATGCGCTGCAACAAAGTCGCGCGGCGACGCATCACATCCTCGCTGGAGAGGATGCGGTCAAAATTACTCTTCACTGGCCGTAACCTCGGGGGTTGAAGGGGGGCCGCCATATTCGGGCTTGAGCCTGCCGTCGTCGGCCAGCAACCAGGCGTCCATCACCTGGCGCACCACAGGCGCCGCCACACCGGAGCCGGACTCGCCGTTCTCGACCATCACCGCCACCACGATTTTCGGGTCGTCGGCCGGGGCAAAGCCCACAAACAAGGCGTGGTCGCGGTGGCGCTCCTGGACCTTGGAACGGTCGTACTTCTCGCCCTGCTTGATCGCCACCACCTGGGCGGTACCACTCTTGCCGGCGATACGGTATTGCGCACCGATCGCCGCCTTGCGCGCGGTCCCGCGTGCACCGTGCATCACCTGCTGCATGCCGTGGTTGACCTTGGTCCAGTCGGACGGGTCGCGCAGTACGATGTCGGGGATCGGGTTTTCATCCACAGGCTTTTCGCCTTCGATGGTCCGGGCCAGGTGCGGGCGGTTCCAGATGCCTTTGTTGGCCACCAGCGCCGTGGCCTGGGCCAGTTGCAAAGGCGTGGCCTGCATATAGCCCTGGCCGATGCCGAGGATCAGGGTTTCGCCCGGGAACCATGCCTGGCGGCGGGTCGCACGCTTCCACTCCCGCGATGGCATCAGGCCAGGGGATTCTTCGAACATATCCAGGGAGACTTTCTGACCGAGGCCGAACTTGCCCATGTAGGCGGACAAGCGGTCGATCCCCAGCTTGTGGGCCAGGTCGTAAAAATAGGTGTCGTTGGAACGCATGATCGCGGTATCCAGATCGACATAGCCGTCACCGGTACGGTTCCAGTTGCGGTATTTGTGGTCGTAGTTCGGCAGCATGTAGTAGCCCGGGTCGAATACCCGGCTGGAAGCCGTGACCACGCCCGCGTCCAAACCGGCAATCGCCACCGCCGGCTTGATGGTCGAACCCGGCGGGTACAGGCCGCGCAACACACGGTTGAACAGCGGCCGGTCGATGGAGTCGCGCAACTCGGCGTAGGCCTTGAAGCTGATCCCGGTCACGAACAGGTTGGGGTCGAAGCTCGGCTGGCTGACCATGGCCAGCACTTCGCCGGTCTTCGGGTCCAGCGCCACCACCGCGCCACGCCGGCCACCGAGGGCCATCTCGGCCGCTTCCTGCAGCTTGATGTCCAGGCTCAGCACAATGTCCTTGCCCGGTACCGGGTCGGTACGCTTGAGCACCCGCAGCACGCGGCCGCGAGCGTTGGTCTCGACTTCTTCGTAACCCACCTGGCCGTGCAGCTCGGGCTCGTAGAAACGCTCGATGCCGGTCTTGCCGATATGGTGGGTGCCGCTGTAATTGACGGGATCGAGGCTTTTCAGCTCTTTCTCGTTGATCCGCCCCATATAGCCGACGGAGTGAGCAAAGTGCGGCCCTTGGGGATAGTGGCGCACCAACTGCGCCACCACTTCCACACCCGGCAGGCGGAACTGGTTCACCGCAATCCGCGCAATCTGCTCTTCGGTCAGCTCGAACAGGATCGGCACCGGTTCGAACGGCCGGCGCCCCTGTTTCATGCGTTTCTCGAAGATCACCCGGTCTTCCGGGGTCAACTGCAGCACCTCGACGATGACATCGAGGACCTGTTGCCAGTCGCCGGAACGCTCGCGGGTCATGCTCAGGCTGAAACTGGGCCGGTTATCCGCCACCACCACGCCATTGCGGTCGAAGATCAGCCCACGGGTCGGCGGAATCGGTTGCACATGCACGCGGTTGTTTTCCGACAACGTGGAGTGGTAGTCGTACTGGATCACCTGCAGGAAATACAGGCGCGCAATCAGCACCCCGATCAGCGCCACCACCATGATCGCGCCAAACACCACCCGCGCGCGTACCAGACGTGCGTCTTTCTCGTGGTCCTTGATGCGGATCGGCTGGGTCATCGGGAGGGGCGCAGATTATTTGTGATAAGGGTGCCCGGACAGAACTGTCCAGGCGCGATACAGCTGTTCACCGATCAGGATCCTTACCAACGGGTGCGGCAGCGTCAGCGCCGACAGCGACCAGCGCTGGTCCGCCCGCGCGCAGACTTCCGGCGCCAGCCCTTCGGGGCCGCCGACCATGAAGTTGACGGTGCGCGAGTCCAGGCGCCAGCGCTCCAGTTCCACCGCCAATTGCTCGGTGCTCCAGGGTTTGCCGTGCACTTCGAGGGTGACGATGCGCTCGTTGGGGCCGACCTTGGCCAGCATCGCTTCGCCTTCCTGACGGATAAAGCGCGCCACGTCGGCATTCTTGCCCCGGGTGTTGAGCGGTATCTCCACCAGTTCCAGCGACAGCTCGGCGGGCAGACGCTTGGCATACTCGTGCCAGCCTTCTTCCACCCACTTGGGCATGCGTGAACCGACAGCAATCAGACGCAGGCGCACAGCCGTTCCTTATTCCTGGTCTTTGTTGAGCTTGTCGAAGTGCGCGTGGCCCACTTCCGGGCTGTGGTGCTTGCCATCGGCGGCACGGCTCTGCTCGGCGCCTTTCCACAGACGCTCCAGGTCGTAGAACTGACGGGCATTGCTGGTCATCATGTGAACGATCACGTCGTCCATGTCCAGCAGCACCCAGTCGCTGTCGCCCTTGCCTTCTTCACCCAGCGGCTTCACGCCCTGGGCTTTGACGGCTTCGCGAACCTTGTCCAGCATCGCGCCGATCTGGCGGTTGGAGGTACCGGTGGCGATGATCATGAAGTCGGTGATGCTCTGCTTGTCGCGTACGTCCAGGACCTGGATGTCCTGGGCCTTCACGTCTTCCAGGGCGGCAACGGCGACTTTCACCAGCGCTTCGCCAGCCAGTTCCGGGCCAACGTGGGCTTCAACCGGCAGCGGGGCGCTTTTGAACGTGCCTTTGCGTTTTACTTTGCTTACGTCTTTGTTCGTCATAAAAAACTCGTTTTGCTCGTATGTTCGGGCGCTCGCTGCACGAGTGTTCGTGCGTTCAAGCGCGCCTTTTCAGTTCGACGCACGGTAAAGCCCGTGCGCATCGATGTAGGCCAGGACCGCGTCAGGCACCAGGAAACGTACCGACTTCCCGCTGGCCAGCAGTTGACGGATCTGGGTGGCAGACACCGCGAGCGGGGTCTGCCAGACGAATGCAATATTCCCGTTCGGCCCGGTCAGGGCCAAGGGGTCACTTACCGACCGCGCGGCCAGCAGGTTGCGCAAGGCATCCGGCGGTTCGCTGTCGGCATCCGGGCGTTGCAAAACCAGGATGTGGCAGTGCTGGAGGAGTTCCTCCCAGCGATGCCAAGAGGGCAGGCCGCAAAATGCGTCCCAGCCCAAAAGCAGAAACAACTGGTCATCCGCGGCCAACTCGGCGCGCATCAGCTCCAGGGTGTCGACAGTGTAGGACGGTTTATCGCGCTTGAGCTCACGATCGTCCACCACCAGCGGCGGTATGCCTTCTACGGCCAGGCGCACCATTTCCAGGCGCTGCTGCGGCGACACCTGCGGGGTATCGCGATGAGGCGGCCGGAAATTAGGGATCAGGCGCAGCTCATCCAGCGCCAAGGCATCCGCGACTTCCAGGGCACTGCGCAAATGGCCGATGTGCACGGGGTCGAAGGTACCGCCGAGCAGCCCGATGCGTTTAGCCATCAAGTGCGCACGTGACCGTCGCCGAACACCACGTACTTCTCGCTGGTCAGGCCTTCCAGGCCAACCGGGCCGCGTGCGTGGAGCTTGTCGGTGGAGATGCCGATCTCCGCCCCCAGGCCGTACTCGAAGCCGTCGGCAAAGCGCGTCGAGGCGTTGATCATCACCGAAGCGGAGTCCACTTCGGTGAGGAAACGCCGGGCATCGCTGAAATGCTCGGAGACAATGGCGTCGGTGTGCTTGGAGCCGTACGTGTTGATGTGTTCGATGGCCTGGTCCAGGTCGTCGACGATGCGGATCGACAGGATCGGCGCCGTGTACTCGGTGTACCAGTCCTGCTCGGTCGCTTCGATCACGTCCGCGCCCAACAGCGCACGGGTGCGTTCGCAACCGCGCAGCTCCACGCCCTTGTCACGGTAGATGGCAGCCAGCGGCGGCAGCACGCGCTCGGCAATGCCGACGTGCACCAGCAGGGTTTCCATGGTGTTGCACGGCGCGTAGCGGTGGGTCTTGGCGTTGTCGGCGATGCGGATCGCCTTGTCGATGTCGGCGGCGATGTCGATATACACGTGGCACACGCCGTCCAGGTGCTTGATCACTGGCACCTTGGCATCGCGGCTGACGCGCTCGATCAGGCTCTTGCCACCGCGCGGCACGATCACGTCGATGAATTCCGGCATGGTGATCAGCGCGCCGACAGCGGCGCGGTCGGTGGTTTCCACCACTTGCACCACTTCGGCCGGCAACTCGGCCACGGCCAGGCCCTGCTGGATGCAGGCGGCGATGGCGCGGTTGGAATTGATCGCCTCGGAACCGCCACGCAGGATGGTGGCGTTGCCCGACTTGAGGCACAGGCTCGCGGCGTCGATGGTCACGTTCGGGCGCGACTCATAGATGATGCCGATCACGCCCAGGGGCACGCGCATCTTGCCGACCTGGATGCCGGACGGCAGGTAACGCATATCGCGAATTTCACCGATGGGGTCAGGCAGCTTGGCCACCTGACGCAACCCTTCGATCATGTCGTCGATACGTGTCGGCGTCAGCGCCAGGCGGTCCAGCAAGGCGGGCTCAAGGCCATTGGCGCGGCCGTTGGCCAGGTCCAGTTCGTTGGCGGCAGTCAGCTCGGAGCGCGAAGCGTCCAGAGCATCGGCGGCGGCCAGCAGGGCACGGTTCTTCTGCGCAGTGCTCGCACGGGCGATCAACCGCGAGGCCTGACGGGCAGCGCGACCCAGGCGGGTCATGTAGTCAAGAACGGACTCAGTCATGGTCAGGGAGTCTTGGCAAAGAGGAAAGCGGCAGATTATAGCTGTGACGCCGCCCGACTGACAGCGGTGAGGGGCGGATGGTCGAAATGAACTGTAAAAACCTGGGGTTCAGCCGTAATTAAGGTGGGAGTTGTTATTATTCCGTCACATTTAGCCGTATTAACCCCAGACCACCATGCCCAGTTCTTCACCCCAACTCCCCGCCAGCGCGCTGCCCGACAGCTTCTTCGACCGTGACGCGCAAATACTTGCGCGGGATTTGCTTGGAAAAGTCATCCGCCATCGCGTCGGCGATAGCTGGCTTTCGGCGCGAATTATTGAAACCGAAGCCTATTACGTGGCCGAAAAAGGCAGCCACGCCTCACTCGGGTACACAGAAAAGCGTAAGGCTTTGTTTCTGGATGGCGGACATATCTATATGTACTACGCCCGTGGCGGCGATTCGCTGAACTTCAGCGCGCAGGGGCCGGGCAATGCCGTGCTGATCAAATCAGCCTATCCCTGGGTCGATGAAACCTCCGGGCCCGCCAGCCTGGCGCAGATGCTGCTGAACAACCCGAATGCCGACGGCAGCCCGCGCGCGTCGCAAAAGCTGTGTGCCGGCCAGACGTTGCTGTGCAAGGCGCTGGGCCTGAAGGTGCCGATGTGGGATGCCAAGCGCTTTGATCAAGAATTGCTCTTTGTCGAAGACGTCGGCCAGACACCGATACAGATCATCCAGACCACCCGCCTGGGCATCCCCAGCGGCCGTGACGAGCACTTGATGTACCGCTTCGTCGATGCCGGCTATGCGCCCTACTGCACGCGGAACCCGCTGCGCCGGGGCCAGGTCGAAGGCCGCGACTATTTCCTGATTTGAATCTGTGGCGATGGAGTAACGATTTATGGGCCAATGGCTCGATGGCATTACCGGCTGGCTGACCCTCAACCCGCAATGGCTGGCGGCGGCGGTGTTTATCGTCGCGTGCGTGGAATGCCTGGCCATTGCCGGGCTGATCGTGCCAGGCACGGTGCTGCTGTTTGCCATTGCGGCACTGGCTGGCAGCGGCGCCTTGTCCCTGAGTGAGACCCTGCTGATGGGGTTCCTGGGAGGCTTGCTGGGCGACGGGATTTCCTACTTCCTCGGCCGACACTTCCATCAGAATATCCGCCGCCTGCCCGGCCTGCGCCACCATCCGGAATGGATGAATGGCGCGGAAACCTACTTCCACAAATACGGCATCGCCAGTCTGCTGGTGGGACGTTTCATCGGGCCATTGCGGCCGATGCTGCCGATGGTGGCCGGAATGTGCGACATGCCGTTCCCGCGTTTCGCCCTGGTCAGCCTTCTGGCGGCAGCCGGTTGGTCGTTGGCCTACCTGCTGCCGGGCTGGGCCACCGGCGCCGCGTTCCGCCTGCCATTGCCGGAGGGGTTCTGGCCTGAGGCGGGGGTTGTCACAGCGTGCCTGGCGGTCGTGCTGGGACTGAGCCTGAACACCAGCCTGCGTGGCCATCGTCGCGCGACCCTATGGATAGGGTGTGCCAGCCTGGCGTTGTTGATCGCCCTGTTTATCGGCTATCCGCACCTGGATGACTTTGACCAGGGCCTGAGCGCGCTGGTACAGGAACATCGCAGCCCCTGGCTGGACCACACCATGGTGATGGTGACCCAACTGGGTGAGTTCAAGAAGATGTTCTTCGCCAGCGCCGTATTCACCGCGCTGCTGCTACTGGCGCGGCAATGGCGTCATGCCGTGTTTGTCGGTGCAACACTGGCCGGGGCGGCGGTGATCAATACCGGGACCAAACTGTTTTTCGCCCGTGGCCGCCCGGAAATCCTCACCGACCCATTGACCAGCTTCAGCATGCCCAGCGGCCACGCCTCCGGTGCGTTTGCGTTTTTCCTGGCGTTGTCGGTGCTGGCCGGTCGCGGACAACCCACGCGCCTGCGCCTGACCTGGATGTTGCTGGGCTGTATTCCTGCGGCCTTCATCGCGCTGTCACGGGTCTACCTTGGCGCCCATTGGCCCACCGACATCCTGGCTGGCACGCTGCTGGCAATGACCGTGTGTGCATTCAGCCTCACCGTCTGCCAGTACCGCAGCCCTTTGCCGCCGATGCCGCAGAAGGCCTGGTGGCTGGTATTACCCGCTGTGGTGGCGGTGCTCGGCTTCATTGCCTTTACCGGCACCCCACACGCGCTGCTCAGGTATGCCTACTGACCCTGGGTCGGGCCGAGCCAATGGATTGGCGCGGCGCGGCGTTCAACACAACGCTCACGTCGCTCCAGCATCATCTCATCGGCGATTTCCGCGGCGCGTTCAGCGATGTATTCCGGGCCCCGCTTGGCATCCAGCGGCAGCAGCTGCACGGCAATACTGACAAAAAAAACGTCCCAGGCTGCCTGTTCCGATGGCGCTAGCCGAATCATGTTCACCCCCAATCATTGTTGTGTGATCGGTGACTATTTCAGGCGACGCACAGGGAACAACGAGGAAACCTCTGAAAACCGCGCAGGACAGATCCGAGGCTCAGGCAAACAACTCACCCTGAAGCTCATCGAGCAGCATCTGGATCGCATCCAGCCGCTGCTGCGGGTCGTCGAGTTGCAGCAGGTCGATCTTGTCGGCCTCAGTGAACGGCAAGAGATAAGCCAGTTGATTGCCCAAGGCTCGCTGGCCATCGGCGTGAGTGTCCATGTCCAGCGACGCGACCATCGGGTGTTCGGCCAGGGCCTGGAGCAAGGCCAGCAGGTCGGCATCCTCTTCTTCCAGCGCCTGGTCCGGCAGTTCTTCCAGCCATTGCACCTCGGCCACCAGCAACTGGTCCTTCTGCACACCGGCGTCTCGCACGCGGAAGCGCCGCCCGCCTTCGACGCGAATCCCCAGCAGGCCGTTGTCCTGCTGCTTGAAGTCGCGAATCAACGCTTCACAGCCGATCAAGGCATAGCCATCCGGAGCCATGCCCACCTCCTTGCCATCGAGGATGCACACCACGCCGAAGCTTTCGCCCTTTTTCATGCAGCGGCTGATCATGTCCAGGTAGCGCGCCTCGAACAGTTGCAGGTCGAGGATGCAGCCAGGGAACAGCACGGTATTGAGGGGGAACAGCGCCAGACTCATAAAGGCTTCCTTAAACCCGGTTTAAACAATCACTGACACGGCCAGCGGCAGGAATACCGCTGTGGCTACGCCCATCAGACTCATGGCCAGCGCCGCAAAGGCGCCACACTCTTCGCTTTCCTGCAGGGCCACCGAGGTGCCGACGGCGTGGGCGGTCATGCCCAAGGCCATGCCGCGCGCCTCGGGGCTGTGCACCCCAAGACGCGAGAGTAACGCCGGGCCAACCATCGCGCCCACCACCCCGGTAATCAGCACAAACACCGCCGCCAACGCCGCCACGCCGCCGATCTGCTCGGCCACCAGCATGGCAATCGGCGATGTCACCGACTTCGGCGCCATGGTCATCAACATCCTGTGTTCAGCGCCGAACCACCAGCCCAGCAGCACGCACAGGCTGGTGGCCAACACGCCGCCTATCACCAGCGTAGTAAAAATCGGCCAGAACAATTGCCGAATCCGCCGCAGGTTCAGATAGAGCGGCACCGCCAGGGCCACCGTCGCCGGGCCCAGCAGGATCCCCATGATCTCCGTGCTCTTGCGGTACTCGGCATAGCTCAGGCCGCACGTGAGCAACACGCCGATCACCAGCAGCATGGAGACCAGCACCGGCTGCAGGAAAATCCAGCGGGTTTTCTCGAAACCCGCCAGCACCAGCTGATAGGCGCCCAGGGTGATCCCGATACCGAACAGCGGGTGATGAATCACCGCCGTCCATGCGCCGTGCCAGTCGAAGATCATTGATCCTGCTCCTTGCGCTTGACCATGCGTTCCATCAACAGCCCGACAAAGCCCATGGCGATCATCAACGACAACACCAGTGCACCGACGATGGCCCAGAAATCGGCGGCAATATCCCTGGCATACACCATCACCCCCACCGCCGGCGGCACCAGCAGCAACGGCAAGTAGCGCAGCAGGCTGCTGGCCGCCAGGCTCAGGGGCTCGCCGACTTCGCCACGCCAGATCAGGAACCCGAGCATCAACAGCAGGCCGATGATCGGCCCCGGCAGTACCGGCACCAGCAAATGATTGATCGCCGTGCCGATCAATTGAAACAGCACCAGCCATGTCAGACCGCGTAACAGCATCCGTTTTTTCCCCCTCAAGACCCGCCCGCATTATAAGCATGCCCGCCCTATGCTCCGGCATTCGCCAAAAGCATGGTGGGTTGACCGGGCTGGTTGGCCATGATGATCTACATTGGTTCTCTGTAACCCATAACAACAGCACCGATGAACCAAGGAGAGACGCAATGCCCTATGTACCCGTAGCGCAGCTCAAAGATTATGTCGGCAAGGAACTGGGACGTTCCGAATGGCTCACCATCGACCAGGCACGTATCAACCTGTTCGCCGAGGCCACTGGCGATCATCAGTTCATCCACGTCGATCCGGTCAAGGCCGCACAAACCCCGTTCGGCAGCACCATCGCCCACGGCTTCCTGTCGCTGTCGCTGATGCCCAAGCTGATGGAAGACATCCTGATCGTGCCCGAAGGCCTGAAGATGGCCGTCAACTATGGCCTGGACAGCGTGCGCTTTATCCAGCCGGTGAAAGTCAATTCCAAGGTGCGCCTGAACGTGACCCTCACCGACGTCACCGAGAAAAAGCCCGGCCAATGGCTGCTCAAGGCCACCGCCACCCTGGAAATCGATGGCCAGGAAAAACCCGCTTACGTCGCCGAGTCGTTGTCGCTGTACTTCGTGTAAGCCCATCCCTGTGGCGAGCCACTGAAACTCGCCACAGGGTATGTAAATTTATGTATGAATCTCGCAGCTGCGGCATACTCGGCGCTCAATTATCCGGATCCCGCTATGCGCCCACTCGCTCCCCTTGCCCTTGCCCTGTTGCTCACCGCTTGCGGAGACGGCGAATCGCTGTTGCCGCCCGATGCGCGCCTGCCCGATGGCGGCCGTTACCGGGGCGATGTGGTCAATGGTCTGCTGCAAGGCCAGGGCCGCGTGGATTATCCCAACGGCAGTTGGTACGCCGGGCAGTTCGACAAAGGCCAGTGGCACGGCCAGGGCGAATGGCATGGCAGCAACGGCGAAGTCTATAAAGGCCAGTTCCAGCAAGGCCTGTTCGATGGCCAGGGCAGCCTCACCACGGCCGGCAGCCACTATGTGGGCGGATTCAAGAACGGTCGGCGCAACGGCGAAGGCACCCTCAAAGAAGGGCAGATGACCTATCGCGGCGAATTCAAGGACGACCAGTATTCCGGCCTTGGCCGCCTGGAACTGGCCGACGGCAGCCAGTATCAGGGCCAGTTCGCCCACGGCAAGCCGAACGGCGAAGGCCAGCGCAATGACGACAGCGGCAACCAGTTCAGCGGCCACTTCGTCGACGGCCAGCTGGAGGGCAACGGTACGTTCAACAGCGCCGACGGCGACATCTATGTCGGCCAGTTCAAGCAGAACCAGCTCAACGGCAAGGGCCGCTATGAAAACGCCGATGGCGACGTGTGGATCGGCCAGTTCAAGGAAGGCGCACTCAGCGGCAAGGGCGAACTGATCGGCGTGGATGGCAGCCACTACGTCGGCCAGTTCAGCGACTGGCGCTTTACCGGCGAAGGCCGCCTGAACCTGACCGACGGCAGCTTCTATATCGGCGGCTTTGACAGCGACAACTATCAAGGCCGCGGCACCCTGGTACTCACCGACGGCACCGTGCAGGCCGGTACCTGGGTCAACGGCATGCGCGTACGTGATGCTGACGGCGCATTGTTGCCCGACCCACTGGAGATCGGCGTACTGGCCCAGGGCCATTTGCTCGATGCCGCCCTCGCTGCCGTACCTGCGTCCACCCCCGCAGTGGAGCTGTACACCCTGGCCGTGGCCGGCGACGGCAAACAAAGCGTGTTCCTGCGCGAAGCCGATTACGTCAGCAATATGCTCACCACTCGCTTCGGCGCACGGGGGCAGATCCGCCTGGTCAACCACCGCGACCATATCGCTGACCGACCACTGGCCACCCGCGAAAGCCTGCGCCGGGCCGTGCAAACCCTGGCCGAGCGCACCGGACCGGAAGACCTGGTGTTTATCTACATGACCAGCCACGGCACCCACGAACACGAACTGGTGCTGGACCAACCTCGCATGGAACTGGCCGACCTGCCCGCCGATGAACTGGCCGCCGTGCTCGCGCCGCTGAAAAACCGCGACAAGATCGTGGTGATTTCAGCCTGCTACTCCGGTGGATTCATCCCGGCGCTCAAAGACGAACGCACCCTGATCATGACCGCCTCACGCGCCGACCGCGTGTCCTTCGGCTGTTCCGAAGAGGCCGACTTCACCTACTTCGGCGATGCCCTCTTCGCCCAAGCCTTCAACCAGACCGACGATCTGCAGCAAGCCTTCAAGCTGGCGCAGCTGCATGTGAGCGAACGCGAACAGGCAGACAACTTCGAAGCGTCCGAACCGCAGATCTGGGCCCCCAAAGGCGTGATCGCCCACTGGCAATTATTACGCAAGCAGCAGGCACGAAAGGCGCTGGAAAGCGTCTCAATGAATAGCAAGGAAGCCAAAGGCAACTAAGCTGTAACGTGTAACAAGGGGGAAACACCATGTACCTGACACCTCAGCATATCCTGCTCGCTGGCGCCTCTGGCCTGACCGGCGAACACCTGCTCGACCGCCTGCTCAACGAACCTACCGTGACCCGTGTGCTGGCACCCAGCCGCAAGCCGCTGGCCGAGCATCCGCACCTGGAAAACCCGGTGGGCGACCCGGCGGTGTTCCTGACGCAACTGAGCGGCCAGGTAGATATTGCCTTCTGCTGCCTGGGTACCACCATCAAGAAAGCCGGTTCGGAAGAAGCTTTTCGTGCCGTCGACCTGGATATGGTCGTAGCCTTTGCCAAGCGCGCGCGGGAGATGGGCGCGCGGCACCTGATCGTGATCAGCGCGATTGGCGCCGACCCGAAATCCTCGGTGTTCTACAACCGGGTCAAAGGGGAAATGGAACAGGCACTCAAGGCCCAGGACTGGCCGCAACTGACCATCGTGCGGCCTTCGTTGCTGCTGGGGGAACGGCTGGAGCCCCGTTTGGCCGAGCAACTGGCCGGGCCGCTGTCACGGTTGATTCCGGGGAAATACCACGGCATTGAAGTCTGCGAACTGGCCCGGGCCATGTGGCGCCTGGCGCTGGAAGAGCAGGACGGGGTGCGGGTGGTGGAGTCGGATGAACTGCGCAAGCTCGGTAAATAAAGCCGAACACAAAGCAGAATGTGGGAGGGGCTTGCCCACCCACATTGGTTTTGTGGTGCTTTTAAAATCCAGGCTAGAGCCCGCCCGTGGCGTTAAATCCCACACCGAGCACCGTCAACACTGACAGCGGCAATAAAAGCGTGTCGAGCAACGCGCTGGCCGGCAGGTCGACACCGGGGTAGCTGGGCGCCTCGGCACCGAACCGGTCCTTGGCGCAGCAACCTCCGTTCATTGCATACAAATCCAATCGCGTGCCGGCATACACCACCGGCGCGCCGGGCTGCGCGGCGTCCAGGGTACGCGCGGTGGCGCAGCCGGCCAATTGCAGCGCCAGTATCACCAACAGCGCCTTATTCATCGCTGCTCAAATGGTGTTCGCCCCAACGCGGCAGCATGTCCTGGGGGATATTCAACAGGTTGAGAATGCGCGCCACCACGAAATCCACCAGGTCATCGATGGTCTGCGGCTGGTGATAGAAGCCGGGCGACGCCGGCAGGATGGTCACCCCCAGGTTCGACAGCTTGAGCATGTGCTCCAGATGAATGCTCGAGTACGGCGCCTCACGCGGCACCAGGATCAACTGGCGGCGCTCCTTCAACGTCACGTCGGCGGCGCGCTCGATCAGGTTATTGCAAGCGCCGGTGGCAATCGCCGACAACGTTCCCGTGGAGCACGGCACCACGACCATTGCCGCCGGCGCACCGGAGCCCGAAGCCACCGGCGACATCCAGTCTTCCTTGCCGTAGACCTTGATCTGTCCCGCCGCCGCACCGGTGTACTCGGTGAGGAAGGCTTGCATCATCTGCACCTTGGCTGGCAGCGCGACATCAGTCTCGGTGGCCATCACCAACTGCGCGGCCTTGGAGATCAGAAAGTGCACCTCACGGTCTTCACGCACCAGGCAATCGAGCAGGCGCAAGCCATAGGGCGCGCCGGATGCGCCGGTCATCGCCAGGGTGACGCGCTCCGGGCCACTCATTTCAAGGCCTCGGCCAGTTTGCCGTGCAAGCCGCCGAAGCCGCCGTTGCTCATCACCACCACATGGGTGCCAGGCTTGGCCTGGTGCTTGACGAACTCAATGATGCCCTCGATGGAATCACAGACTTTCGACGGCACCGTGCATTGCGCCGCAATCGCCGGCAGGTCCCAGCCGAGATTGGCCGGGGCATACCACACCACCTGGTCGGCATCGTTAACGCTTTCCGGCAGGCCGTCGCGGTGTGCGCCGAGCTTCATGGAGTTTGAGCGCGGCTCGACAATCGCAATGATCGGGGCATCGCCAACACGTTTGCGCAGGCCGTCGAGGGTGGTGGCAATGGCCGTTGGGTGGTGGGCAAAGTCGTCGTAGATGGTAATCCCATTCACGTCGGCGACCTTTTCCATACGGCGCTTCACGCTCTTGAATGCGCTCAACGCAGCAATGCCCATGGACGGCACCACGCCCACATGCCGCGCGGCCGCCAAGGTGACCAAGGCATTGGCGACGTTGTGCTGGCCAGTCATGTCCCACTCGACGATGCCTTGGGCCTCGCCTTCAAACAGCACTTCAAACCGGGAACCGTCTTCACTGAGCAACTTGACCTGCCATTGCCCACCCGCACCGGTGGTTTGCACCGGGGTCCAGCAGCCCATCTGGATCACGCGCTGCAAGGCCGGCTCGGTGGTCGGATGGATGACCAGGCCTTCACTCGCAATGGTGCGCACCAAATGGTGGAACTGCCGCTCGATCGCCGCCAGGTCGGGGAAGATGTCGGCGTGATCGAACTCAAGGTTGTTGAGGATCGCGGTGCGTGGACGGTAGTGGACGAACTTGGAGCGCTTGTCGAAGAACGCACTGTCGTACTCGTCGGCTTCGATCACGAAGAACGGCGTATCGCCCAGGCGCGCCGACACCGAGAAGTTCTGCGGCACGCCGCCGATCAGGAAGCCCGGGCTCATGCCCGCGTGTTCCAGCACCCAGGCGAGCATGCTGCTGGTGGTGGTCTTGCCGTGGGTGCCGGCAACGGCCAATACCCAGCGACCTTGCAGCACATGGTCGGCCAGCCATTGCGGGCCGGACACGTAAGGCAAGCCTTTGTTGAGGACGTATTCGACTGCCGGATTGCCCCGGGACATGGCATTGCCGATCACCACCAGGTCCGGTACCGGGTCGAATTGCGCCGGATCGTAACCCTGGGTCAGTTCAATGCCCTGGGCCTCGAGTTGCGTGCTCATGGGTGGGTAAACATTGGCATCGGAGCCCGTTACGTGATGGCCCAGTTCTTTGGCCAGAACCGCCATCGAACCCATGAAGGTGCCGCAGATACCAAGAATATGAATGTGCATAGTCGACCTCGTAAACATCGAGGCAGGTTAGCGCAGGGGGGCGAAAATCGCACTCTTTAGCTGTAGGACCGATCTATGGCGCAGCCCGTGCAATACCGTGCCGGCGCAGCTTTCTATACAGCGTGTTACGGCTGACACCCAGCTGCTCCGCCGTATGGGTCATGTGCCAGCGTTGTTGCTCCAGGGCCGTGAGCAGGGCGAGTCGCTCGGCGTCGCCCAGGGGCGACTCTGCAAGCCTGGCCTCGGCCACTGCTTGCGGCCGTGCCTGGCGAATCAACGCTGGCAAATCCTCAAGGCCGACCCGCCCGTCGTCACACAGCGCCGCCAGCGTTCGCAACACCGTGCGCAGTTGCCGAACGTTGCCCGGCCAGGGGTAGGACAGCAGCGCCGAACGCGCCGCCGGGTCGAGTCTTATGCTCTGGCCGCCCGCCTCCTGCGCCAGCAGGAAATCCAGCAACTGAGGCTTATCGCTGCGTTCACGCAACGCTGGCAAAACGACTTCCAGGCCGTTGAGGCGGTAATACAGGTCTTCCCGAAAACTTCCGTCCTGCACGCGCTCCAGCAAATTCCGGTGAGTCGCGCTGATAATTCTGACATCAACCGCCTGGGGCTCACCGCCGATGGGCACCACCATGCGGTCCTCCAGCACCCTTAACAGGCGCGTCTGCAGCGCCAACGGCATATCGCCGATTTCATCGAGGAACAGCGTACCGCCGTCGGCCTGTTGCAACTTGCCCTGCATGCCGTCCTTGCGCGCGCCGGTAAAGCTGCCGCCGCGATAGCCGAACAGTTCGCTTTCGATCAGGCTTTCCGGGATGGCGGCGCAGTTGAGGGCAACGAACGCCTTGTCGGCACGCTGGCTGGCGTGATGCACCGCCTTGGCGAAAGCCTCTTTGCCGGAGCCGGTTTCGCCGTTGATCAGCAAGGGCACATCGCGCTCGAATACCCGCAGCGCTTTACGGAAGTCAATCTGCAGCGCCGGGTCGCCCAGGCAGATACCGGCCAGGCGCACGGGTTCAGGCTTGGCGATGGGCGCAGGTACACTGCGCGATTGACCACGCAAGGCCGCGAACAAGTGCCGACCATCCCGCGTGCGCAATGGCCAACTGGCGGTGGCATTGGCACTGGCGCGACCGAGCAGTTGGTCCAGGGAACACTCGAACAACGCCTCCACCGGTTGCCCCAGCAACCCACCACGCACCTGCCCCAGCAGGTTGAGTGCGCTCTGGTTGACGGCACATATCCGCCCTTCGCCGTCAAACGCCAACAACCCTTCGCTGAACAGGCCCACCGACTCGGCCTGCAGGTGAAAGCGCAGCAGCCAATGGTTTTCGAAGTGACGCAGGAAGTAGCAACTCTCGATCATCTTCGCCGACAGGTTAACCAGCGCCATGGTGTGGAACTGGCTCTGCCGCGACACCTCCTCCCGGGCCGACGACACGTCCAGCACCGCCAACAGGTCGCCGTGGGGGTCGAACACCGGGCTCGCCGAACAGGTCAGCCCGGTGTGGCGCCCACGAAAATGTTCATCGCGATGAATGGTCAACGACTGGCGCTCCACCAGGCAGGTGCCGATGCCATTGGTGCCCTCGCACGCTTCGCTCCAATCGGCACCGAGCCACAGCCCGGCGCGTTCGAAAATCTTGCGCTCGGACGGTGCTGTGACACAGTTGAGGATCACCCCACGGGCATCGGTCAGCAGCACCGCGTGGCCAGCGCCCGACAGCTGCTGGTGCAGGCTGTTCATCTCGCTGCCGGCGATATGCAGCACCTGTTGCAGGCGCTCGCGGCTTTCCAGCAGGCGGCCGTGCTCAAGCACCGTAGGGGCGATGGTCTGGGCAGGATCGAGGTGGTAGTCCTCCAGGCAGCGCAGCCAGGAGCGGGCGATGGACGGGTCGCTCGACGGGTCGCGCCCACGCGCCACAGTAAGGACTTGCTGGGCATGGCGACTGAAATGATCGTTGTGCATGTTCTTATTATTCTCCCTGCGTGAGAGCCACCAGCATCCCCCAGGCACCCAGCCAATGCAATCCCGGACCGACTCGCCGGTCACGGCCTGTACCGTTTATGGCACAAACTGTCACAGCGCCTGTACCACCCGTGTCACAGCAACGCCTTGCAACAAACCCCAAGCCCTTGATTTTCCTGGCCTGCAAAGCAGTGGCCCAACCTTTGCTCTACGCTTTATCAAGCGCTTGCGCGCTGCACTCCAATAAACATAAAAGCCAGGAGATACCCACCATGCGTTACGCACACCCCGGTACTGAAGGCGCGATCGTTTCGTTCAAGGCCAAGTACGGCAACTACATTGGTGGCGAATTCGTTGCCCCGGTCGATGGCAACTATTTCACCAACACCTCGCCGGTCAACGGCAAGCCTATCGCCGAATTCCCGCGCTCCACTGCCAAAGACATCGACAAGGCGCTGGACGCCGCCCACGCTGCCGCTGACGCCTGGGGCAAGACCTCGGCCCAGGACCGCTCGCTGGTGCTGCTGAAAATCGCCGACCGCATCGAACAGAACCTCGAACTGCTGGCCATCACCGAAACCTGGGACAACGGCAAGGCCGTGCGTGAAACCCTCAACGCCGACATCCCGCTGGCCGCCGACCACTTCCGCTACTTCGCCGGTTGCATCCGCGCCCAGGAAGGCACCAGCGCCGAGATCAACGAACACACCGCGTCCTATCACTTCCACGAGCCACTGGGCGTGGTCGGCCAGATCATCCCGTGGAACTTCCCGCTGCTGATGGCCGCGTGGAAACTCGCCCCGGCCCTGGCCGCCGGCAACTGCGTGGTGCTCAAGCCTGCCGAGCAAACACCGCTGGGCATCAACGTGTTGCTGGAAGTCATCGGCGACCTGCTGCCACCGGGCGTGCTGAACGTGGTGCACGGCTTCGGCAAGGAGGCCGGCGAAGCCCTGGCCACCAGCAAGCGCATCGCCAAGATCGCCTTCACCGGCTCCACCCCGGTGGGCTCGCACATCATGCATGCGGCGGCCGAGAACATCATTCCGTCCACCGTCGAGCTGGGCGGCAAGTCGCCGAACATCTTCTTCGCCGACATCATGAAAGCCGAACCGTCGTTCATCGAGAAAGCCGCCGAAGGCCTGGTGCTGGCGTTCTTCAACCAGGGCGAAGTGTGCACCTGCCCATCCCGCGCGCTGGTGGAAGAGTCGATCTACGACGACTTCATGAAAGTGGTGATGAAGAAGGTCGAGCAGATCAAGCGCGGCGACCCGCTGGACACCGACACCATGGTCGGCGCCCAGGCGTCCGAGCAGCAGTTCGACAAGATCCTGTCCTACCTGGAAATTGCCAAGGGCGAAGGCGCGCAATTGCTCACCGGCGGCAAGGTCGAGCAGCTCACCGGCGATATGGCCGGCGGCTATTACATCCAGCCGACCCTGCTCAAGGGCACCAATGAAATGCGCGTGTTCCAGGAAGAAATCTTCGGCCCGGTAGTGAGCATCACCACCTTCAAGGACGAAGCCGAAGCCCTGGCGATTGCCAACGACACCGAGTTCGGCCTGGGCGCCGGTGTGTGGACCCGCGACATCAACCGCGCCTACCGCATGGGCCGCGCGATCAAGGCGGGCCGCGTGTGGACCAACTGCTACCACCTGTACCCGGCGCATGCCGCGTTTGGCGGTTACAAGAAGTCCGGCGTGGGCCGTGAGACCCACAAGATGATGTTGGATCACTACCAGCAGACCAAGAACCTGCTGGTGAGCTACGACATTAATCCGTTGGGCTTCTTCTAACTAACCCCTCCCACAGTTGAAATGCACTCAAAT
The DNA here is from genome assembly GCF_052112325.1 of Pseudomonas sp. Yb2C2. Taxonomy (NCBI): domain Bacteria; kingdom Pseudomonadati; phylum Pseudomonadota; class Gammaproteobacteria; order Pseudomonadales; family Pseudomonadaceae; genus Pseudomonas; species Pseudomonas sp. Yb2C2. The sequence goes on from NZ_JAVAJK010000008.1 coordinate 157,415, forward strand.
GTGGGAGGGGCTTGCCCTCTCCCACACTTAGCTCTCCACAAGTACTTGCCAATTGCATTCGGCACACAGAGGCCGAGTTAAAAAACAATAACAATGAAAGGTACTTTCCCATGCCTAGCGAACCGACTGGATCTTCTGTCGACTTCGAAAAAGTCGACTCCCAATACTTCCAACAACGCGAACTGAAAAAAGGCGCCGCCGGCTGGGTCCTGCTGGTTGGTCTTGGCGTTGCCTACGTCATCTCCGGCGACTACGCCGGCTGGAACTTCGGCCTGGCCCAGGGTGGCTGGGGCGGGATGTTCCTCGCCACATTGCTGATGGCCACCATGTACCTGTGCATGTGCTTTTCCCTGGCCGAACTGTCTTCCATGATCCCCACCGCCGGCGGTGGCTACGGTTTTGCCCGCAGTGCCTTCGGGCCCTGGGGCGGGTTCCTGACGGGCACCGCCATCCTGATCGAATACGCCATCGCCCCCGCCGCCATCGCGGTGTTTATCGGCGCCTATTGCGAGTCGCTGTTCGGCATCGGCGGCTGGATGATTTACCTGGCGTTCTACATCATCTTTATCGGCATCCATATCTTTGGCGTCGGCGAAGCCTTGAAGCTGATGTTCGTGATCACCGCCATCGCCGCGATTGCGCTGGGCGTGTTCCTGGTGTCGATGGTGCCGCACTTCAATGTCGCCAACCTGCTGGATATTCCGGTGACCGAGGCCAAGGGCGCCAGCACCTTCCTGCCATTCGGCTATGTCGGCGTGTGGGCGGCGATCCCCTATGCGATCTGGTTTTTCCTCGCCGTAGAGGGCGTGCCCCTGGCCGCCGAAGAAACCAAGAACCCCAAGCGCGACCTGCCCCGGGGCCTGATCGGCGCCATTGTGGTGCTGACCAGCTTTGCCCTGTTGATCCTGGTGATCGCACCGGGCGGCGCGGGCACCTACGCACTGGTCAAATCCGGTAACCCGCTGGTGGAAGCGCTGGCGCTGTCCTATGGCGGTTCGACCTGGATGGGCAGCTTCGTCAACCTGGTCGGTCTGGCAGGCTTGATCGCGAGCTTTTTCTCGATTATCTACGCCTATTCGCGGCAGATCTTTGCCTTGTCCCGTGCCGGCTACCTGCCGCGCAAACTGTCCCAGACCAACAAGAGCAAGGCCCCGGTACTGGCCCTGGTGATCCCCGGGATTATCGGCTTCGGCCTGTCGCTGACCGGCCAGGGGGATCTGTTGATTCTGGTGGCGGTGTTTGGCGCGACCATTTCCTACGTGCTGATGATGGCCGCGCACATCACCCTGCGTATCCGTCGCCCCAAAATGGACCGTCCTTATCGCACGCCGGGCGGCATCTTCACGTCCGGCGTCGCCTTGGTACTGGCCTGCGTGGCCGTCGTTGCGGGCTTTCTGGTGGATCCACGGGTGGTGATTGGCGCCGCGATCATCTATGGAGTATTAATTGCTTACTTTGCTTTCTACAGCCGGCATCACTTGGTAGCAGGCACGCCCGAAGAAGAATTCGCCGCGATCCAGGCCGCAGAGGCCGCCTTGCACTAACTGCCGTAAACCTCGACGCGGGTTCCTCTCCTGCCCGCGTCGTCAAGGAGACACTGTATGGCAAGCTTTTCCCACGCGGTCGGTGCACAGACCTACCGCTTCGACAGCCTCAAGGACGTGATGGCCAAGGCCAGTCCCGCGCGTTCCGGGGACTTTCTGGCCGGCGTCGCCGCGCAGAACGACGGTGAGCGGGTGGCGGCGCAAATGGCGCTGGCAAATATCCCGCTGAAACACTTCCTCGAAGAAGCGCTGATCCCCTATGAAAGCGATGAAGTCACGCGGCTGATCATCGACACCCACGACAAGCAGGCTTTCGCCGTGGTCAGCCACCTGACCGTCGGCGGCCTGCGCGACTGGCTGCTCAGCGACGCCGCCGATGAACAATCCCTACGCGCATTGGCGCCGGGGCTGACACCGGAAATGGCAGCGGCGGTGTCGAAGATCATGCGCGTGCAGGACCTGGTACTGGTGGCGCAGAAGATCCGTGTGGTCACCCGGTTTCGCGGCACCATGGGCCTGCGCGGACGCCTGTCGACCCGCCTGCAACCCAACCACCCGACCGACGAGCCGGCGGGTATCGCCGCGAGCATTCTCGACGGCCTGCTCTACGGCAACGGCGACGCCATGATCGGCATCAACCCGGCCACCGACAGCATCGCCTCGATCTGCGCCATGCTGGAGATGCTCGACGCAATCATCCAGCGCTACGAAATCCCCACCCAGGCCTGTGTGCTGACCCACGTCACCACTTCCATCGAAGCCATCAACCGCGGCGTGCCGCTGGACCTGGTGTTCCAGTCGATTGCCGGCACCGAGGCGGCCAATGCCAGTTTCGGCATCAGCCTGAGCGTGCTGCAGGAAGGTTACGAGGCGGGCTTGAGCCTGAACCGGGGCACCTTGGGCCAGAACCTGATGTATTTCGAAACCGGCCAGGGCAGTGCCTTGTCGGCCAACGCGCATTTTGGCGTCGACCAGCAAACCTGCGAAACCCGCGCCTATGCGGTGGCCCGGCATTTCAAGCCGTTTCTGGTCAACACCGTGGTCGGTTTTATCGGCCCCGAGTACCTGTACAGCGGCAAGCAGATCATCCGCGCCGGCCTTGAAGACCACTTCTGCGGCAAGCTGCTGGGCGTGCCCATGGGCTGCGACATCTGCTACACCAACCACGCCGAAGCCGACCAGGACGACATGGACACCCTGCTGACCCTGCTGGGCGTCGCCGGGATCAACTTCATCATGGGGATCCCCGGCTCCGACGACATCATGCTCAACTACCAGACCACCTCGTTCCACGACGCCTTGTACGCTCGCCAGACATTGGGTTTAAAACCGGCGCCGGAGTTTGAACAGTGGCTGGCCAAAATGGGCATCTTTACGCAAGCCGACGGCAAGGTGCGCTTCGGCAACAGCCTGCCACCGGCGTTTCGCCACGCCCTGGCGCAATTGGGATGAAGGAGCCGCCCGTGCAACTCGACCTGCCTGAAAACCCGTGGCTGGAACTGCGCCGCCTGACCCCGGCGCGAATTGCCCTGGGCCGCACCGGCACCAGCATTCCCACCAACGCCCAACTTGATTTCCAATTTGCCCACGCCCAGGCACGGGACGCGGTGCACCTGCCCTTCGACCATGCAGGCCTGAGCAGTCAGTTGGCCGAGCGTGGGCGCGATAGCCTGTTGCTGCACAGCGCGGCAACCGACCGGCACAGCTACCTGCAACGCCCGGATTTGGGGCGGCGCTTGAGTGACGAATCGGCCCAAAGCCTGCGGGATTACGCGGCTGAGCATCCGGGCGGCATGGACCTGGCGGTCGTGGTGGCGGACGGTCTGTCGGCGCTGGCAGTACATAAACATACGTTGCCGTTTCTGACGCGCATGGAAGAGCAGACCCACGCTGAAGGGTGGTCCTTGTCGCCGGTGATCCTGGTGGAACAGGGCCGCGTGGCGGTCGCGGATGAAATCGGGCAACTGCTCGGCGCCAAGATGGTGGTGATCCTCATCGGCGAACGGCCGGGGCTCAGTTCGCCGGACAGTTTGGGGCTGTACTTCACCTACAACCCCAAGGTCGGCCTCACCGATGCCTATCGCAACTGCATCTCCAATGTGCGCTTGGAAGGCCTGAGCTATGGCATGGCGGCCCATCGCCTGCTGTACTTGATGCGAGAGGCGTGTCGCCGGCAGCTGTCGGGGGTCAACCTGAAGGACGAGGCGCAGGTTCAGACCCTTGAATCCGACGACCCGGACCTGATGAAGGGCAATTTCCTGCTCAGCCCACCCACCGACTGATCCCGGCACGATTGCGCTTTTTCGCGCCTTTAGGCAGCATCAAGTCACGGCCGCTCGTGTGGTCATACCCCATTTGGAAGTTGAGGCCTGGCATGCGGATTACTCAAGCGACCCTGGAACACCTGGACCTGTTGACCCCGTTGTTCGTCAAGTACCGCGAGTTCTACGGGGCCCTGCCCTTTCCGGATTCGTCACGGGCCTTCCTGGAAAAGCGCCTGCGCCGCAAGGAGTCGGTGATCTACCTGGCCCTAGCCGATGACGACGACAAACGCGTGCTCGGGTTTTGCCAGCTTTACCCGAGCTTTTCCTCGCTGTCGCTTAAACGCGTGTGGATCCTCAACGACATCTATGTGGCCGAAGACGCGCGCCGGCAACTGGTGGCGGATAACCTGATGCGCACGGCGAAGAAAATGGCCAAGGAAACCCACGCAGTGCGGCTGCGGGTATCGACCAGCAGTGATAACCAGGTGGCGCAGAAGACGTACGAGTCCATCGGGTTTCGTGAAGACACCGAGTTCAAGAACTACACCTTGCCGATCAGCGAAGACTGACGCCCTGACACCATGGACACCTTGTGGGAGGGGGCTACCCCGATGGCGGCTGTTCAGTCAGACTATTTATAACTGACCGAATGCTTTCGCGAGCAAACTCGCTCCCACAGTGCCTTTCTGGCGATCTGTGGACCGTCCCCCCGCGACATCCCCCGCTACAAAACCAACACGCTTTTCACCTCTCAATCCGTATAATGCGGACCTTTCAGGGTTGTAAGAAACACTACATACACGTGTAGCCTTATTACCCGAGCTTCCGCACAGGCCTGCCGAGTCGGGCCGTTCACACAGGTGCCATCCATGGATTTCAACCCGCTCGACCTTATCCTGCATCTCGACGTGTACCTCGACATGCTGGTAACCAATTATGGTCCGTGGATATACGCCATTCTGTTCCTGGTCATCTTTTGCGAAACCGGCCTGGTGGTCATGCCGTTCCTACCAGGTGATTCGTTGCTGTTTATCGCCGGCGCCGTGGCAGCAGGCGGTGGCATGGACCCGGTATTGCTGGGCGGGCTGCTGATGCTGGCGGCAATCCTCGGCGACAGTACCAATTATGTGATCGGGCGAACGGCGGGAGAACGCCTGTTCAGCAACCCGAACTCGAAAATCTTCCGCCGCGACTACCTGCAAAAGACCCACGATTTCTACGACAGGCACGGCGGCAAAACCGTGACCCTCGCGCGTTTCCTGCCGATCCTGCGCACCTTTGCGCCGTTCGTTGCCGGCATCGCGAAAATGCCCTATGCACGCTTCTTCGGTTTCAGCGTGCTGGGCACCATTCTCTGGGTCGGCGGCCTGGTGACCCTGGGCTACTTCTTCGGCAACGTGCCATTTATCAAGAAAAACCTTTCGCTGCTGGTGGTGTTCATCATCCTGCTGTCGCTGGTGCCGATGATCATTGGCGTGTTCCGCAGCCGCTTTGGTCGCACGTCTTCAGAAGCCAAATCGCAGTAACCCGGCATGTGGTCCCTCAGCGCCTGGCGGCGCCGACGCCTGCTGGCCAAGCACCCGATTGCCGATGACACCTGGCAGCGGGTGCGCCACCACCTGACCTTCCTCGACGGCATCAGTGCCGAGCAGGACCAGTGGCTGCGCGAAGCCTGCGTGGTGTTCCTCGCCGAAAAACACCTCACCGCCCTGCCCGGCGTCGAGCTGCACCAGGAACAACGCCTGCTGCTCGCCGCCCAGGCGCAACTGCCGCTGATGAACCTGGGCGACCTCGACTGGTACCAGGGTTTCCATGAAATCGTGCTGTACCCCGACGACTTCCTCAGCCCCCAGCGCCATCGCGACAGCAGCGGCATCGAACACGAGTGGGACGGCGAACACAGCGGCGAAGCCTGGCAGCAAGGCCCGGTGATTCTTGCCTGGCCCGGCGTACTGGCCAGCGGTCAGTGGGAAGGCTACAACCTGGTGATCCACGAACTGGCCCACAAACTCGACATGCTCAACGGCGACGCCAATGGCCTGCCGCCACTGCACCCCGACATGCGCGTGCAGGAGTGGGCCAGCGTGATGCAGGGTGCTTATGACGACCTCAATCGCCAGCTGGACGCCAACCCCGACGCCGAGACGGAGATAGACCCGTACGCGGCGGAAAACCCGGCGGAGTTCTTTGCGGTCACCAGCGAATATTTTTTCAGCGCCCCGGATTTACTCGTCAATAGTTATCCACAGGTGTACGCCCAACTCAGCCGCTTTTACCGCCAGGATCCCTTGGCCCGCCTGACCCAACTGCAAGCGCACGACCCGCGTTATCAGCCACAAGGCGAATGACCGTACGACGTCTGGCGCATGGCATCGCCGTCAGAATATGCCTATAATCGCCGCCACTTTTAGGCCAATCCGGCCATGTCATATGGCCAACTACGGGGGCAACGCCCAATGAGCTACAGCAAGATTCCGGCTGGCAAAGACCTGCCGAACGACATCTACGTCGCCATCGAGATTCCGGCCAACCACGCGCCGATCAAATACGAAATCGACAAAGACAGCGACTGCCTGTTCGTTGACCGTTTCATGGCCACCCCGATGTTCTACCCGGCCAACTACGGTTTTATCCCGAACACCCTGGCCGACGACGGTGACCCCCTCGACGTGCTGGTCGTAACCCCTTACCCGGTTACCCCAGGCTCGGTCATCCGCGCTCGCCCGGTCGGCATCCTGCACATGACCGACGACGGCGGTGGCGATGCCAAAGTGATCGCCGTGCCACACGACAAGCTGTCCCAGCTGTACGTGGACGTGAAGGAATACACCGACCTGCCGCCACTGCTGCTGGAACAGATCAAGCACTTCTTCGAGAACTACAAAGACCTCGAAAAAGGCAAATGGGTGAAGATCGACGGTTGGGGCAACGCAGACGCCGCCCGCGCCGAAATCATGAAGTCGGTCGCTGCCTACAAAGGCTGATACCGGCTACTCATTGCCTCGGCAATTGAAAAAGCCCCGATTACTTGGGGCTTTTTTTGTGGGAAAAACTAAACGACAAGTTCAACATCTTATAAACTTAGTTTAATCATCTGTGAATTCCGAAGTAATAAGCCACAACTAAGCAAAAACCTACAGGCCTAACTCAACGCATGGTTTATTTGATGTGTTTTCTCGGCCAGTAAACTCTGCGTTTATGAATACATCAGGTGATCGCTTAAAAGCGCTATTACGGGAAGTTCATCTTTCCGCCTCCGACTTCGCCAAGAACCGTGGTGTCACGCCTCAACACGTGAACAACTGGTTCAAACGCGGTGTACCCATGGGCCGACTCAACGAGATCGCAGAACTGCTGTGCATCTCCAGCCGTTGGCTACGCACCGGCGAAGGCCCCAAACACCCACCGGCCAACTTCCTGCTGGAAGGCCCCGGCACCAGGAAAGGACTCCCCGCCCGCGAAGAAACTGGCAAATACCTCACAGGCCCCGCCTGCCGCCCGGAAAAAATCGACGTGGAAATCCCCCTCCACCCCACCTTCACCTCAACCGAACGCATCCGCGTCTCCCTGCACACCCTCGAAACCCTCAACGTCAACCCCGACCGCGCGCTGGGCGCCTACATGGTCGACAACAGCATGATCGACATCATCCAACAAGGCGCCACCCTCGCCATCGACAAAGGCCGCACCCAAATCATCGACGGTGAAATCTACGCGGTCGAACACGACGGAATGCTCCGCATCAAATACCTCTACAACCGCCCTGGAGGTGGGTTGCGCATGCGCAGCCACAATGCCGGTGAACATCCGGACGAATACCTGACCCACGAACAACGGTTTGAGCAGAACTTCCAGATTGTGGGGTGGGTGTTCTGGTGGTCCACGTTGAATAACCGTAGGCCGCCGGTGCCGCTGGATGAGCATTTATTGGGCTGGGAAGGCTCTAAATCGGATCCGGAGGTGGGCAACTGAAGTGAATGTGGGTATCATGCGCCGCACATTTGGCAGGGGGTGGCTTTGCGCTATCCACCCTGCTCGGCGATGCGGAGGATTTCCCGCAGATGCCCCTACTATTCAGCCCGACGCAATGTGGGCTGAGCGATTTGAAGACTGCTGAGGTTTGTCAAAAACAAGCTGAGGCGGTCACAGAGAAGCCGGCCACAAGCCGGCTTTTTAATGCCTTTTTGAAAGCCACCTTCATCTACTGAAAATCGCGAGAGCCTTGCTAGATCAAGGGTTTCAACCTATTTTTGTTCCTGTGACTTCCGTTTTGATCCGAGGCGTTCCACGCGTAAGTGGGGGAACAAGTGGGGGAACAGAGGGCAAAAAAATGGGTAAACTGACCGCTAATCAAGTCAAGAGTCTGGTTGAGGCTGGGACGTACGAAGACGGTGAAGGGCTTCGTCTTTTGGTGAAACCCTCAGGACGAAAAACCTGGGTACTCCGCTTTCAATTGAACGGCAAACGCAGGGAGATGGGTCTCGGGAGTTACCCTCAGCTCGACCTGAAAAAAGCCCGCGCAGCCGCCTATGAAAATAAAGTCCAGATCCTCCACGGCACTGATCCACTCGCTAAACGACAGGCTGAACAAGCCGCTCAGCGGGAGGCAGAGCGACGAGAACTGGCACATCTGATTACCTTCGAGAAATTGGCCACCGACTATCGAGATGCCCACGGCTCGAGCTGGTCGGAGAAATGGCGCAAGGGCTGGCTGAGGAAACTCGAGCTCTATGCATTCCCTACGGTAGGGAAGCTTTCAGCTGACCAGATCGAGACCAAGCATCTGATCAAAGTCTTGCAGCCAATATGGTCAACTAAAACGCGGACGGCTGACGAAGTACGTGGGCAAATCGAACAGATCCTGGATGCCGCCACAGCCCGAGGTCTCAGAACCGGAGAGAACCCGGCACGCTGGCGCGGCCATCTGGAAAACCTGCTCAGCCGTCATGAGAAGAAGAAAGCTCGCAAACGCCTGCATCATCCCGCGCTGAATTGGCAAGACCTGCCGAAGCTCATGGAAGCCTTGCGTAAGGACACCAGCCACGTTTCTGTTGCAGCTCAGTTACTGATCCTAACCGGCGCTCGCTCACACATGGTCCGATTCGCGCGCTGGGATGAATTCGACCTTGAGTCCTGTCGCTGGTCTTTGCCCGACGAACGAATGAAGACCCGCCAGGCTTTCGCGATCCCTCTGGCGCCAGAGGTCGTCTCACTACTCAAGAATCTTCCCAAGCTCGGCCGCGAAAGCCCTTATGTATTTCCAGGGAGTGGTCGTAGCGGCGTCATGCATGCCAACGGCATTCGTAACCTATTGCACGGGCTCGGCTATGAAAGCATCACTCGCCACGGATTCCGCTCAACGTTCCGCGACTGGGCGGGCGAGCAGACCAGTTTCCCTCGAGAGATTTGTGAACTGGCACTGGCTCATGATGAGCGAGGTGAAACCGAAAGCGCTTATTCCCGCTCTGATTTCTTCGATGAACGTCGAGAACTGATGGAGCTGTGGGCGCAGTACGCGACGCCCAAAGGTGGCAGCGATACACAAAGCCGGCTGGCTCAAAATGCGCGAATTACTAAATAACGTAGACCAGAATGGGCTAAACAACGGCGCCACCGAAGCATTCTGTAACAAGCTTAAGCTTCGACTTAGTTGAAATCTGTATTCAGCGCCATCAATTCAATATCACCCCAATTCGCGGGCACACTCCGGCGCACAGCAAATGACCACAACAAACACGCTAATCAAGATCAAACCCAGTGAGCTGTATTACACCGACTATAGCGATACTGCTGTGAAAGGGGACGATCCCACAAAGACTGTCGAAGATGCTGACCGTTTCAGCCGGAAAGAAAAGTATGAGGTGGTGAACATGATCAACTCAATCGGCTGGAAAGATAACAAAAACTCACTCAAAGGCCTGTTGATTGTGGAATGGATGCTTCACGAAAAGCTGCCTGGTACAACGCAAGGGCGCGCAAAAGTTCAAGCTTGGATTTATGCCAATTACGAAGCTATGTCGAAGGACTATCCCCGCTAACACCTGCATGCTGAAACCCCTCAGACCATTTTATGATCTGAGGGATTTAGAGCATCTGGATCAATGCTTCAGCGTGGCGCCGAAAAACGGCATAAGCCTCATCAAAACTTGGTCGGACAGAGCCAAAAATCAGCGACATGAGCCTCGCGTCATACTGGCCACGAATCACCGCATCCGAACTCACCTGATGAAGAGCTCCCTGCATGGCACTTCCAGGATCGGCAGCGAACGGGGGAAATTGTCGACCAAACTCGAGAGCATCGAACTCCACCAAGTTTTTGAAACCGCTAGCGGCTCGTTCGCCGACAAAGGGATCGCCAAGGATTACACAGTAAACATCTTGCCGAATTGCTTGGCTTCACGTTTTAGACGGGGAAGGCCGGCCAAAATCGCCTCGCGCAAGCGCATACCGGTGGCTCGCGCTAACTGAGCGATGGCAGCGGCGCGCGGCTGCTGGATTTCGCAATGCACCTCTACGATCCGCTTCACCTGTTCGCGGTCTTGGCCTTGCGACATTGAACAACGAATACTGGTGCGCCGCATTCCCAGCGCCTTACTCGGACTGGGGATTTTGACGTACTGATCACCTCGAAGCGTGGCCATGGTCCGATTCACACTGGATAGCCGATTTTGCGCGGTGCTGATGGCGAGGTCACCGCGCCCAACCAGGTCACGGAGATACGCCGCATAGTCGGCCAACACCTTCCGATCAACCTGCCGCGCATCATTGAACCGAGGACCATCGTCTGACCGATACCAGCGCATGAACGCCTGCCAGCGATCAGAATGCGCCTTGACCGTGCCGTAGTGGCCACCGCCGAACAGGTCTTTTAATGCCTGCACCCCGGCATAACTCAACTGCCGACCATACCCAAAATTTCGCCCATCCCGTCTACCGACCAAGGCCATGATCAAACTCCTCTCGAAGCAAAAACTTTTAAAACCCTCCCCCACGTCATCCCGCCACGAATGTTGAGTGTTCTCAGGGATCAAGGCCCCTGCGACCTGTGAGGGTTGTCCACTAACGCGGGACTGGCGGCTCTTTACGACCGAGAGCTTGGGCACCTCATGATCTGGCCTCCTGAGCACTTCCGAAGAAGTGGGCGGGTGGAGGCTGCGCCGGTTGACGAGACCAATGCCGCGAGATCCTGAGTCGGGTGAAGGCAGTGAAGCGATGACCGGGGCATGCCTGACTGTCAGTCAGGTGCAGTCCATTCCGTAGGCTGCGGCACCATCATCTGCATCGCTGTTGCTGGTGACTTCGGTGTTTGTCACGCCGATTGTCACGAGAGGGAATGCCGCAAAGCCTTGTACGAGTTGGGCTGCAGCAGCGGTAGGAGCGCCCGTCTCTTTCCGGGAGAAAGAGACGGGCGCAGGTTGGCGCAAGGAAATGGCCAAGCGGATAGGTTGCTGCAAGGCAGCTATGAATGGGGGAAGTTGCCGCAGTGGGGACACTGGTAAAAGTAGGCATCCATCACATCGCTGTGAGCGTGCGAGCCGCCGGACGCTAATCGCACTTTGGGAGAACCACCACGGCGTGGCGTAGCCTCAAAGGTTCTGGCTACCTGGGTTGCTGTCAACGACAGCGCTTTGCCCGATCTTTTCTACGCCTGTGGATAATTCGGGTCAAGGCTCGAATTTTCGGGAGTTCTGCGGCTGTTGATGAAATTATGCACCGGTGGAAATCAGTGGTTTTCCACAGACGGTTGGGTGGGCTTTAAATTTTTTAAGTGAGGTCCATCCGAGCAGGGCAGCTTTGCTGCCCTGCTTGGATGGACCCGCGCGAAAGGGCGGACCAGGTGATCTCACAGGCTTACCCACGATGGAATGTGCCACGACTGTTTGGCAGGGAGGTGATGTTGTCGCCGACCGGGTGGGCAAATTCGTGGGGCGTCACATGCCCATGGCGGTTGGCATCGAGGTAGTTGCTCCACCGCGCCATGATCAGCCTGCGCTGTTCAAGGAGTTCGGCCTTGTGGCTTATTTGACTTTCAATGTCGTCACTGCCCTACCGCACCAGCTTTTGGGTGGAATACCCGACTGAAGCCATCACCTCTCGCTGTCGTTGCAGCATAATGCGCCCCAGTTATATTCATCACCAAGCTGCGCAGTGGCTCCGCAGCTTTCGAACACTACAAGGACTTCAGTACATGTCGCAAGCCTCCAACAACCTGGCCGCCTACATCTGGTCTTTAGCCGACTTACTCCGTGGTGACTTTAGACAAAGCCAGTACGGTCGCATCATTCTGCCTTTCACCTTGTTGCGTCGTCTCGAATGCGTGTTAGAGGCAAGCAAGGCAGCGGTGCTGGCGGAGCATGCACGCGTCCAGCAACTCAATATCTCCGAAGAAGCCCAGGAAAAACTGCTCCTGCGTGCAAGCGGTGGGCTGTCGTTTTTCAATACCTCGAAAATGGATCTGTCCAAGCTCGGTGAATCCGGCATCAAGGCCAACCTGGAGTCCTACCTGCAGGGCTTTTCCAAAGATGCACGGGAGATTTTCGAACACTTCAAATTCACCGAGTTTCTCGGACAGCTGAACGATGCCAACCTGCTCTACAAGGTTGTGCAAAAGGTACGGAAGACGGACTTAAGCCCTGCGGCTGTTTCCAACCACGACATGGGCCTGGTGTTTGAAGAGTTGATTCGCCGATTTGCGGAAAGCTCCAATGACACCGCTGGGGAGCACTTTACCCCGCGTGACATCGTGCGGCTCACCACCTCCCTAGTGTTTATGGAAGACGATGATGCGCTGACAAAGCCCGGCATCATCCGAACCATTTACGACCCAACAGCGGGCACTGGAGGTTTTCTATCTTCAGGCATGGAATACGTACATGAGCTCAATCCAAAAGCGGTGATGCGCGCCTATGGCCAGGAGCTCAACCCCGAGAGTTACGCCATCTGCAAAGCGGACATGCTGATCAAGGGGCAGGACGTCAGCAACATCAAGCTAGGCAACACCCTCTCGAACGACCAGCTTTACGCCACTGAATTTGATTACATGCTCTCTAACCCGCCCTTTGGCGTGGATTGGAAAAGGATCGAGCAAGAGATCAGTGAAGAGCACACGCAAAAAGGATTCAGTGGCCGTTTTGGTGCAGGGTTGCCACGGGTCAGCGATGGCTCCTTGTTGTTCCTAATGCACCTGCTCAGCAAGCTACGCGACGGTTCTCAAGGTGGTGGGCGGATTGGCATTATCCTCAATGGCTCGCCGTTGTTTACCGGAGGCGCTGGCTCTGGCGAATCGGAAATTCGCCGATATATTCTAGAAGCCGATTTGCTCGAAGCTATCGTCGCGCTGCCCACCGACATGTTCTACAACACCGGCATATCCACTTACGTCTGGGTGCTGTCGAACAAAAAAGCCGTAGAGCGCAAGGGCAAGGTTCAGCTAATTAACGGCGTGAACTTATGCAGCAAAATGCGAAAATCTCTCGGTTCCAAGCGCAATGAAATGGATGAAAGCGATATTGCAACGGTGATTCGCGCTTTCGGCAGTTTTGTCGCAGTCGATGCCTACGAACTAGACAAACAAGCCGCACAAAAAAGCAATCGTGGCCGTCAGGCAGCCAACCCCAAAGCTGAAGTGCCCAAGACCTTCGCCAGCAAGATCTACAACACATATGAGTTCGGCTATCGGCGAATCAGCATCGAACGCCCATTGCGGCTGTCTTACCAATTTAGTGACGAACGCGTGGCTACCTGTCGCTTCGCTCCGGGCGCCCTCAACAGCGCCATGCGTTGGGTTTATCAGGAATACAGCAGCTTGGAGGGCGAGAGCTGGAGCGACGAAGACGACTGCAAGCTTTACGGTGACCTAAGTGGCCATGAAGACGCCATCCGCCGCTATTGCAAACTTCACTTCACCGATTTGAAAGAAAAGCATCTCAAGGATTTGCTAAGCAGATCAACCTGGATGGATCAAAAACGGCTGTTACTCAAAACGCAGCAGCTGAAGGCCAGCATCGGAGCTGCCCAGCATGATGACTTCAACACCCTTGACGACGCCCTCAAAATCGCCTGCAAGAAGCAGGGAGTAAACCTGGACGCGAAAGACAAGAAACAAATTATTGACGCTGTGAGTTGGAAGAACTCAGATGCAGCCAAGGTAATTAAGAAGGTTCACAAAACCAAAGCCAATCCGTTGTATGGATTGTTTGCCGTCGACGGCGAGGTACTGGAATACCAACCAGACAGTGACCTGCGCGACAACGAGAGCGTCGCGCTCCAGCCGGATAAAAGCGTTAACGCCATCAATGAGGCGTACTTCCTAAAAGAAGTGCAGCCCCACGTGCCCGATGCCTGGATAGATGCTGGCAAGAAAGATCCTAAGGATCAGCAAGTCGGTATTGTCGGTTATGAAATCCCCTTTGCCCGGCATTTCTACCAGTATCAGCCGCCTAGGGGGTTGCTTGAGATCGACGCGGATCTAGATGTCGTATCAGCCGAGATTATGCAGCTGCTACAAGAGGTACATTCGTAATGGCGGGACGATATCAAACGTATCTTGAGTATAAAGATTCCGGGGTTGAGTGGCTCGGTCTAATTCCAGACACATGGTCAACTACGCCGTTAAAATGCGTGACCAACTTCATCAACGGAAATGCATTTAAGCCTTCTGAATGGAGTGAAGATGGAGTTCCTATTATAAGAATTGAAAACCTCAATGGCAGCCATGACTTTAACTGCTTTGAGGGGCGAGTTGACGACCGCTACCGCGTATTAGAAGGTGATCTTTTATTTGGATGGTCAGGTAACAGAGGAACTTCTTTCGGGCCATTCTTATGGTGGAGAACGGGCGAGCATTACCTTAACCAGCATATTTTCAAACTAGATGAGTATTCTTGTAATAAGCAGTGGCTATACTGGACATTAAAGGCTGTCACGTATTACGTGGAAGAGCAAGCTCATGGAATCATAGGCATGGTTCATGTAACCAAAGGAAAGCTCGGCGGCATACGTATCCCTTGTATCGATAGGTTAGAACAAGTAAAAATCGCCAATTTTCTCGACCACGAGACTGCTAAAATTGGCACTCTCATTGAAAAGCAAACGCAGCTTATCCAGCTATTAAAAGAAAAACGCCAGGCGGCGATTAGCCAAGCAGTAACGAAAGGCTTGAACTCTAACGCTGAGATGCGCGAATCAGGAGTTGAATGGCTAGGAAAAGTCCCAAGACACTGGGTGGTTGGAAGATATAAGTTTTGTACAACTAGAATTGTGGTGGGTATCGCAGAAGCAGCAACACATGCATATACAGACTCTGGCGTCCCTATTATCCGCTCGACAAACATCAAAGAGGAAGGCCTTGACACTACTGGGATGTTGTTTATCACAGAAGAGTTTTCAGAAAAAAATAGCTCTAAATATCTGTATGCAAATGACGTAATAACCGTAAGAACAGGTTATCCGGGCGTAAGCGCAGTTATTCCTGAGCAATTGAACAACTCGCAATGTTTTACAAACTTAGTTGCCACCCCAAGCAAAGCTATGTTGCCTGAGTTTCTTTCAGAGTATTTGAACTCCCACACTGGAAAATCATACTTCGACCTACTTGGCTGGGGCAGTGCGCAAAAAAACATAAGCGTACCTATCCTCCAAAACATACCAATTGCATACCCTAACAATAGTGAACAACGCACAATTACTGAGTTCATCAAAAAGCAGCGCAGAAAATATACAGAACTGATCGATAAAGCTGAGGAACAAATTTTACTACTTGAAGAGCGCCGCACTGCTCTAATTTCCGCCGCTATCACTGGAAAAATAGATGTCAGACACTGGGTAGCCCCTAAAGAAATTCAAACCAACAGGGAAGTAGCCGCATGAGTGCATTGGGTGGCGGTAAGGCCAACGAACTGATATTCCAGAACGATATGCTCAAGCATCTCGTTGCCAAAGGCTGGCTGCTGGGCAAAACGGAAAATTACAACCGTGAATTGGCCTTGTACTCCGAAGACCTGCTGGGTTTTGTCAAAGAAACCCAGGATGAACAGTGGCAAAAATTCTGCGCGCTCTACCCAAGCAACCCAGAACACCACTTTCTTGAACGTGTCGCTACCCAACTGAATAAAACTGATCCCAATGCCGCCAGCAAAGAAATGCGCACCTTCGGCACGCTGGGCGTGTTGCGCCATGAACTGCGTCACCGGGGCACCCGGTTCAGTCTGTGTCAGTTCAAACCTGAACACGATCTAAACCCCGATACCTTGACTCGCTACGCTAAGAACCGCTGCCGTGTCGTGCCTGAGGTGGTTTATTCGCCCTGGGCAAGCAAAGAACATCTCGAACAGTCCGGCAGCAAGGCCAAAGCCTGGCGAATTGACTTGGTGCTGTTTGTAAATGGCTTGCCGGTCGCAACACTAGAGCTGAAATCCGAATTCAAGCAGGCTGTGCACAGCGCCATTAAGCAATACAAAACCACACGCTTTGCGACAGATCCTGTCACTAAGAAGCCCGAGCCACTACTGACCTTCAAGCGTGGTGCTCTGGTGCATTTTGCCGTGAGCCAGTACGAGGTCTATATGGCCACGCGGCTGGAAGGCGCGGAGACCTTCTTCCTACCATTCAACAAGGGCACCTCTGTCGGCGGTGCCGGTAACGATGTGCCGGCAGACATTAACCAGTACGCCACCGATTACCTGTGGAACGAAGTGTTGCTGCCCAACAATCTGCTATCGATTCTCGGGCACTTTGTGCATCTGCAAATTGAAGAGAAAGAAGATTGGGAAGGTCGTAAATACAAAAAAGAAAGCCTGATTTTTCCGCGTTACCATCAGTGGGATGTAGTGAATAAACTGGTCACAGCGGCCCGCACTGAAGGCCCTGGCCATAAGTACCTGATCCAGCATAGCGCCGGCTCTGGAAAGTCCAACTCGATTGCCTGGATCGCGCATCAACTGTCGGCGCTTTACGACGCACAGGGCTGCAAACAATTCAACTCAGTGATTGTGGTGACGGATCGCACCGTGCTGGATGATCAACTGCAAGACACGATCAACCAGTTTGAACACGTCGATGGCGCGGTTGGACGCATCAATAATCAGGAAGGCGACGGTTCTAAATCGGAAAAGCTCGCCGCAGCGCTGGAAAACTCGCAGCCGATTATTATCGTCACAATCCAGACCTTTCCCTATGTGCTGCGCGCCATCGAAAACAGCGTCAGCCTGAAAGAGCGCAGCTACGCGATCATTGCTGACGAAGCCCACTCCTCGCAAACCGGCTCTACCGCCCGCCAGCTAAAAGAAGTGCTGATGATTGAGGCCAAGGCTAATGGTGAGGACGAACTTAGCACCGAGGACATTCTCGATGCCGCCGTGGCTTCACGCCGCGTGTCGAAAAACCTCAGTTACTTTGCCTTCACCGCTACGCCGAAAACCAAAACGCTGGAGCTGTTTGGCCGTTTGCCCAAGCCCACTGAGCAGCCCTCTAAAACCAATAAGCCCGCAGCCTACCACGTGTACAGCATGCGTCAGGCCATTGAAGAGGGCTTTATTCTCGATGTGCTGAAGAACTACACCAACTACAAAGTGGCCTACAACCTGGCGCAAAAAATCGACAAGGCTGATCAGGAAGTCGAAAGCAAGAAAGCCAAGGTCAAGCTCAACCAGTGGGTGCGCCTGCACGAATACAACATCGCGCAAAAGGTGCAGGTGATTGTTGAGCACTTTCGCAACAACGTGATGGGCCTTTTGGGCGGTCAAGCCAAAGCCATGGTGGTCACCAGCTCACGCAAAGAGGCCGTGCGATACAAGCTGTGTTTCGACAACTACATCGTCGATAAGGGCTACCAAAAAATCCATGCCATGGTGGCATTCTCCAGTGAGGTGGAGTTCACAGAGAAAGACCCAAATGCGGTCGCGTTACTCGGCAACAAATACACCGAGAGCAACATGAACCCCAACCTCAAAGGCCGCGATATGCGCAAAGCCTTTGATAGCGATGATTATCAGGTGATGATCGTTGCCAACAAATTTCAGACCGGCTTTGATCAACCCAAGCTCTGCGCCATGTACGTGGACAAAAAACTCGGCGGCGTCGAGTGCGTACAGACCCTGTCGCGCTTGAACCGTACGTATCCCGGCAAGGCGGACGTTGGCACGTTCATCCTGGACTTCTTCAACGAGCCGCAAGACATCCTTGACTCGTTCCAGCCGTACTTTCAGACGGCAGAGCTGGCAGATGTTTCCGATCCAGACTTGATCTTCGATTTGCTTGAGAAGCTCAACGCGGCGGGCATTTACAAGTCCAGCGAGGTTGAGCAGTTCTCCGCAGCCTTTTTCATCAAAAACAAAAGCAATGCGGCGATTGCCAACATTTGCAAGCCTGCGGTCGAACGCTGGACTAAACGCTACAAGTTGGCGGTTGATGCCTACGCACACTCGAAAGACATATTTGAGAGAATCAAAAAGACTCAGGATGCAGTATTGATCGCCAACGCTGAAAACGACCTGAAGGAATGCAAGCAAGCCAAGGACGCCCTGGACATCTTCAAAAAGGATCTGGGCACCTTTGTGCGTTTCTATGAATTCATGTCGCAGATCGTCGATTACGATGATAAGCAGCTGGAAAAGCTCAGCCTGTACGCACGCAATCTAAGCCCAATGCTGCGTGAAGCCGCTGTGGATGAGGATGATATTGACCTCACTGGTGTCGTGCTCAGCCATTACCGCGTTTCGAAAATACGCCAGCAAGACCTGAAGCTAAAAGAAGACTCGCCCGACTATAAGCTCGTGCCAGGTGAGGGGCTTGGATCAGCGGCTGCGAAGGACAAAAAGGAAGAGCTGCTTTCACAGATATTAGAACGGCTCAATGAGCTGTTTGTGACGGACCAACTGACTGAAAAAGACATGGTAAATTACGCCTATACCATCCGTGACAAGGTCAGTGAAAACCAGTTAGTTATGCAACAACTGGCAAACAATACTCCCGAACAGGCATTGCTTGGAAACTTCGCCAATGCGGTTGATGACGCGATTATGGACAGTGGCGATGCCCACCAGAACCAGATGATGCAACTGCTCTCTGACCCTGCTAAGGCCAGTAAATTTGCCAGAGTGGTTTTCGATTTACTTAAGCTGGCAGACCAATAATCGCATGTCCCACCGCAGGTGGGACTTTCTCCAGACTAGAAAAGAGATACTGACTGTAGGTGCTACTGAACAAGTAATTGGGCAGCAGGCTGCTGCCCAATTTATCAACTGCCAGGAACGCTCGCGACCTCAGTAGCTGCCACTTCATCGAAACGCGGAAATCGCTGCTTTAATCGCTCAATCGTCCACCGCCACTTCGGCGTAGTCGGACGGCAAACCGTATTCTGATTCCCAAACATCCCAATCTCTCGTACTGCCTGGCTCACCGGCACGCTTTGCAGCCATTGGATCGGAACAAAATAGTCGCAGCGCTCCGGATCGTCAGCAAATTCTGCATGATAGTTGGCGCGCGTTGCGACCTCTAGCACCGGCCGCTCCTCGCCGTCTTGCATCACTGTGAACTCGTTCGCAGGTGTGGACGTGCCAACAACGCGTCCTACGCCGACATAGCCTTGCTGCGGAATGTTTACCCAGATCCGATCTCCCGGAGACAGGAGCTGCAGGGTCTTGCTGTACCACGCGCCTCCACCGCCGGAAATAAAACCGAACTCCACAGCATCGGCCCATGAGCGCGAGGCAGAATCGCCGAAGGAACAGTAGAACTCGCCGTTCCAAGGCTCGCTATGCCCTTCGCTCGTCGACGCGGCGTTGACTTGAGTCTGAACAGGATCGAGTAACCAGGATCGACTCAGTAGCTGTTGATCGCCCACCTGGAAAATTTGAAAACAGAGCACGTTGATCGGAATATCTCGCTTGCTGAGGTACTCAACGATTCGCTCGCTGCTGACATCCAACTCCGTGGCGACGATGATCAGTTGGTGGCTTTTATTCAAATCATCGTCGTCTAGCACACGACCAAAGCGCGCTAGAAAATCTGCATACAAGCTGCTTCCGGGGCGGAACCGTTGGTAAATCGCCGCGATTTCGTTCTCACGCAGACTCTCGACCCACACGGCGTAATCGAGGGTCTGAGCAACGACTTCACGGGGCGTGCGGTCTCGTTTGAGCTCAATTAGTACCAGATTTCCATCAGGAGCAATGGCCAATAGATCAATGCGCCCCCCCATACCAGTGCTTTCTTGCCTACCTATCAGCATCCACTCATCCGAGAGAATGCTTGGGGAGCTGATGATCATTTCTTCCAGTAGCTGCTCACTGGCCAATCGGCTTTGGCGAAGCTTATTGGGTGTAAGGCCGACGGTCCAGACGTCCGTTTTGATAGGCAAGCTGTGAGTCCTTGATGAAATTTTTTATGATAGAACTGGATTTCGCCGTCGAAACTCCGACCACGCAAAAATCGCTGGTAGATGCTGAATTAGTTAGCGAGCTACTGACCAAATCAACATTCCATACATGCGTGAAACTCGGGTACGAATACGAGGAACTAGGTTGCCTCAGCTTACTCGCTCAGAAGGCATAATCCGTGCAAGGTCGAGAATCGCCTTGGCAAAAACCTCTCCCACACCATTTCGCGAGATTTGTACGACCTCATTCAGACCCGTGGTGCTAGACAACTTCAATTCATCGTAAAGACAAACAGGGAGTTCACGATTGTTTTTGAATCTACGATCAGGGCCGCCCTTCTTGTTAACAAATTGCCACGTCCTGTCGACTACCGTGGCATCTCTGGGAAGCGAAGCACTTTCAATAAACCGCTTCGCATTGACCTGCAACTGCAGCTCTCGATAGCTAACCGCGCCCACACTTTTCTCGTCATAAATCAATACACGATCAGGGAAGAAATGCAGCGTTTGGCGCCCAACAACCATGGAGATGGTTTCTATATTGGTTTTTACATAAGGTGGTGAAGACCGAGCAATAGTCGTTTTTTTCCGACGTACAAGATTGCTCGCACCAGCGTGATACTTACGATCATGAACGGCGCCTTCGGCCTCGATATGCCAGGCCGCATCTGCTGCCGAAACCTGCTGGCCACTGCTGTGCAGTGCTTCGTAAGCTTCTTCCATCTCGGCGTCAAAATCGTAAAACAGTACAACCGTCTTAGCCATCGTATCGCGTACTGCTGAGGCAATTGTTAGGACTGAACCGAGGATAAGCGCACCCCACATAGTCCCAATGGGCCAACCATTACGCAGGCCAAGAAATACTACGAGGATTCCTAGGACACCAACCCATGGCCAAAGCCGCCATTTTGCCTGCTTCGAATTCATTTCATCGAGCAAATCACGTGAGGATGAATCCACGATTTGCGAAGCATCCGTGGACTCGATCTCGACTAAAGGGGCGTGAGTGCCCTCAGGTAACACCGTAGTTTCAACGTGAGGCAAAAAAGGCGGCTTATCGTTGGTCCTTGGTACGGTAGCCCGGTAGTACAGGCCTCCCCGCCCCATATGAACGTAATTGCCTCGAGGTCCGGTCCCGATGCGTAGGCCTTTCAATCCCACCGAAACGCCCACACCCTGCTGGGACAGATTGAAACGAAACAGCCCTACTCTGACGCTCTTACGAATATAGAATCCCATTAACATTCCTTGATACAGCTTGAACATCCACTGTTAGGCGCTGACTCACTGCTCGCCAATCAAAAGCAATACATCGTCGATATACCGCCCTTCCGCACCATGAGTACCATTACGCAAATACCCAGGAATCATCTGCTGAAATTCGATACGGTCTGCAGGAAGAAACTCAAGCAATGCTTCCAACATAGCTGGCCTCAATAGCCGCTGGTTAACAGGAACCTCTGGCAAATTCGGCCGGATCACATTCTCTTCAAGCCAGACCAACTTCTCTCGCAGGCTGTAGTTACCCTCAAGAGTAATACGCTCAGCGTGCTCGCTCTGCTCATCTGCCACTTGCTGGATGGAAACCTCTTCAGATTCTGTACTCCCCCCCTCGACCTCTACAGCTGGCTCGGTTCGCAACCGCGCAAGCTCCTGAAGGATGGGTTCGATTTGCACACGGGCATTACGGAACCAGTCCACCGACCAAATGCGGCGAATATTCCAGCCCAATTGCTCCAACACGCTCTGACGCAGACGATCACGGTCACGCGCTGACTTGGCCGAATGATATGCCGCACCGTCGCATTCAATCCCCATCAGGTAGCGACCGGGCTGCCCTGGATCACGTACCGCCAGATCAATGAAGAAACCAGCAACACCAACCTGGGGCTCGCATTGATAGCCATGACGAGACAGCACCTCAATGACAGCCACTTCGAAATCACTGTCGGGAGCACGTTCAGACTCTTTGATGTGCGGCATGCGGCCGGACTCAGCGAAATGCAGAAAATCACGCAGTGCCTGCACGCCTCTGCTGGAAGTACCGGTCACCACTACATCGGTCGAGCTAAACGAGGAGAACACCTGCATGCGCTTCTTGGAGCGGGTATACAGCACGTTCAAACGTCGCCATCCGCTGGCACCGTTAATCGGGCCAAAACGCTGAGGGACGGTACCGCCTACCTCCATAGGGCCGTAGGTGCCGGAGATGTAAATAACATCTCGCTCATCACCCTGGACGTTTTCCAGGTTCTTGATAAACAGTGGCTCATCCTGACTTTGATTACGGTCCAATGCGACTTGCAGTTGCGGGCTTTGTTTGGCCAGATGCTCAAGCATCCGCTCGATTTGATCAGCCTGTTTGACGTTCATGGCCACCACACCTAGCGACTCATCAGGGCGGTGAATAACGTGGTGCTCGATGGCTTTGGCGACAACCTCGGCCTCTTCGATATTGCGTTGCTCGACAAAACGCCCGCGAGGCACTCTGACAAACTTGACGCCAAATTCGGTTGATTCACGGTGCGGTGATGGGTACACCACCAAATTGCTTTCATAGAAGGCTTTGTTGGAGAAAGCAATCAGGCTCTCGTGACGGGAACGGTAGTGCCAACGTAGACGTCGCAGCTTGAACAGCGGCATGGCTGCTTCCAAAATGCTTTCCGAGTCCTCGGCCAATGATGCATCTGTTTCATCCGTATCCGAATCGCCACCATTGCGGGAAAAGAAGTTCGTCGGTGGCAGCTGTTTCGGGTCACCCACGACTACTAGCTGTTTACCTCGGGCGATGCTACCCAATGCTTCCTCCGGGCGCATTTGGGATGCTTCATCCATTACGACCAAATCGAACTCGACGTGCCCTGCCGGCAAGTATTGAGCGACAGCCATTGGCGACATCATGAAGCAGGGTTTGAGGCCTTGCAGCGCTTCAGCTGCACGGTTCATCAGGCTACGGATCGGGACATGCCGTGTCTTTTTCTCAGCCTCGCGCTGCAGCAAGGCCAATTGCGTAAAGTCTCTGACCGCACCTTGACTATTTCCGACAGGAATTTTGTTCTGACTGATACGTGACGAAACTTGTTCACGTTGAAGATACTTGAGCTGCTCATCGATATCAGCAAACCGAGCGCGGATGGCCTCCTGTTCCTTGCCCGAAAACTGACCCAGCGCGGGATCAAGCTCAAGAATTTTCAATGCCCAGCTGTCAAGAAGCCCGAGCAGACAGGCATCGATGCAGCGCTCAGACGCCAATCTTTGCGTTTCGATTCCTTCGACGACTGTCTCGAACCCCAACTCGACCAGGTGCAAACGCAAACGGCGGTACTCGAACCAATGGTCGAGTAGATCGGGGTTCTGAACGGCCCAGGCCAGACGACTGGCCATGGGTTCGAAATCTGCGCTCTCAATGGACTGCCACCACTGACCAGCAATAACCGCAGCGCTTTGGAAAAAATCTTCCAGTGCCTGCTCCCAGATATCTACGGCTTGCGCGAGCGCTGTACCTTGTTGATGCCAATGGAGTATCAGCTCCTCAGCTTCCTTTGGTGTGCACGCGGTCAACTGCGGAACGAGAATATCCCGAATCGGCAACGCCAAAATAGGCTGAACGAAGGCAACCGTATGCCGCCAGGTCGTCAAGCGAGGTCGGGCCGCTGAAAGGTTGTCTATCCGAGGGAGCTCTTCACCTAACAAGCAGGTTTGTAGCACTGCGTCGCTTTGCAGTGCCGCCGAGCGGGTCTGCCAGCTCTCCACGGCCTGAATCAACTGCAGCAGTTGCCCCATCGTGGGCTTCTCTTCGCTGACTACGGGTAATAAAGAGCGTAGAGGGATTCCGATATCTTGGATAAGGCGAACATACAGTCCCTGTGGAGCAAGTAAATCTTCCGAACGCAAATCATGACTGTCAAAAGGCAACAGTTCTTCCAGGTCAAGACGATGCTCCAGGACATCCATCAGATAGGGTTCGAGGTCCGCGCTATCGCCCGAAACACCGGCCAATAGCTGCTGATCGACCTTAAGCAGGTATTCCGCAACCCATACCTTTGCACCGAATCCACGTCCGCATTCTGTCCGCAAGAGCTTGTACCAGCCCCGCAAACGCTTGAGTGCGTCGATCGGAGTATCAAGCCCTTGGAAATGTTCACCCAGCTTTTCGGTAAACACTTTATTTTCATTCAGTTGACTGTGTTTTTTCAAATAGGCAATGACATCAGGCAAGACCACCAGAAGCTGGTTCAGCTTGAGCCCTGGTCGCGCCATGGCCAAGATTTCGGCTTTAGCAGAGCGCCATTGTCCCTTGAACCAGCGGAAAAGTGATTTATCCGCCAGAACCCGACTCAAATCTTCCAGTCGCGTATGACTAGGCAATCGATCCAGCGTGAAATGACTCGCAGCCTGCTCCTGCAACTGCTTAATGAGTGGGATGTCACTGTCCAACTCTACGAGCAATCCGTCCAAGCTCTCGTCTTCGAAGCGTTTATGGCGAAGAGGTGCCAAATCCTCAGGCATCGCCGCGAGCATTTGTAGAAAGAGCACCACTTGTTCAATGCCGATAAAATCGCTTCGCAAGCCTTGAACTGCAGCCCCTTCCGCCAATAACTGAATCAGCCTTTGAATGCGTGGAGCCAGCTCCAGTAGCTCCTCAGCCTCTTCAATCACATCCAGCAAGACATTAAGTGACAGGGTCTCATCACCGTTATGCAGACGTATGGCCGCGCAGGCTTTTTTGATAGAAACTATCGCCTGCCCAGAACCAATAACATCAGCGCGCAACGATCGAGCTAGCACACCCTGCTCGTCCAACAAGGAGTCCATACCTTGCAGCCAAAGCTTCAATGCCTCGCAGGACTCGATATCCAGTCGTCCTAACAGATCCCAATCCTCATCACCTTTAGGTAATGCAAGTACCGGAATTGAAGCGGCTAAATCTCGCAACTGATCTGGGCTGTAGGTTTCCAGTACAGCTACCTGTAGCTGTTGTGCTAATTGAGGACGAATAGTCGCTAGACGATTCAGCGCCTGCTGAGCCAGGGAGAGATTTTCTAGAAGTGCAGAGCGCTCAGCACCAGTCACCCGCGTTTTTGTGCTGCCAAACCACGGATGCGTTTCAAGCTTGCCCGCTTGGCCAGCTTCCTCAGCCGTCTTTCGATAGATGTGTGCATAAAAGCCGGCCTGCTCTCGCAAATGCATTTTATCGATCCGCGCCTCCGACTGCGGGTGCAAATCGGAAGGTTTAATCGACAACGCCTCACGCAAACGCGTTGCCTGCATTAGCACCTCATGAACACTCATCCCCGATTCCTCGAACTGAGCATGGAGGTGATGTACGTGCTTGTTGAGCTGCTGCTTCAATCGCTCATAGTTGGAAATCAGATCCGTCAGCTGCTTGGGCGAGCGATAGCCACCGCTTTTCTGAATCCGTTGCCGGATGCTGTCGATAACAGCGCTCTTTTGACTCTTATGACTATGCAATTCCAGACAAAAATCGCCTAACCCTGCCCTTGTCAGCCGAGTTTTGACCACCTCAAGCGCTGCACGCTTCTCCGCAACGAACAACACTTTTTTGCCTTGGGCCAATGCCGCCGCAATCATGTTTGTGATGGTCTGAGACTTCCCTGTACCGGGAGGCCCCTCGATCACAAGATCATCCCCGCGAATCACGTCTATCAATGCACTGTGCTGAGAGCTGTCAGCGTCATCAATTAGAGGAAACTGCAGGTGAATCTGCTCAATGTCGTCTATTGAATGCTCAACGCAAAATGCGCCTTGCTTTCCTGTCGAATCGGCCGGTAAACCGTCCATCCCTGTAAGCCGTTTAACCAGGCCGTGATCCAGCAATGATTGGTCTTTCCAACGACCTGGATCAAGGTCGAGATACATCATCAACTTGCCAAACTCGAACAAGCCAAGCGATGCGTAACGATGAACCTTCCAGTCAGGTTTAACCTTCAGCACCGTTTCAACAATGCGCTCGAAGTATTCCTCGGGCGTGCTGTCGTCGGTTATCCGCGGTAGCGCGATACCAAAATCGACGCGAAGCTTTTCCCGTAATGAAAGGTTGGTAAGAATGTCTTCGCCAGTAGGATGTACGCGGTATTCGAACGTCGCGGTTTGAGGATTGAGTTTGCCTTTCTCCAGATTCACTGGCACCAGCATCAGTGGCGCTAGGCGGGTGCTGTCTTTACCTGCGACTGAGTCATCCCACTCCAGGAACCCGAGCGCAAGATAAAGAATGTTCGCACCCGTTTCCTCGAGTGCCGATCGCGACTGGGTATACAGAATCTGTAGCCGCGACTCCATCTCCACGGGGTAATAAAGCGTCTGAATAGCGTCGTCAGAATGCTTACCTGTTTGCCCGGTTTCAGGGGGCAGTGGTAGCTCATAGCTGGTCGCTATACCGAGGATCTGCGCCCAGACTTCTGCCGTAGGCTGTTTCTTTAACTCAACAACTGCGCCTGTCTTTTCGTCCAGCTTCAAAAAGCCGTGGGTAAGTAGCTGCCTTTCCGTTGGTTCAGGAACAGCAGCAAATCGCATGGATTTTTCATCTGCCAAGGTATCGAACAGGTGATCCGGCAACTCATCAATAATCCTTACGAAACGTTTGGAGCGCGCATGTGAAAAGTTCAGCAGCCGATTGCGAGCGCTGAGGTCGAGAAGCCTGCTTCTCAGCTTCTCCAGGCTTTCCGGTATCTCGCTTGGGGGCGTATCAAGGTCATCCCAATCGGTAAGAGGCGCTGGATCAATGGACTTTGAATGACCCTTGGACTCGGTATCGAACCGATAAACCGACCCTCCCCGGCCGCTACCTTTATTGAGCAGTCCCTTGGTAATGAGCTCGTCGCGAAGACTCCAATACTCTTCCTCAGAGACAGCAAAATTCTGAAGCTCAGCTCGCCGATCGATCCGGTCCCTGAGTGACTTGTTGCCAACGGCCGTCCCGTCTGCGGGGACCAGTTCCAGTATCCATTGCAGAACAAGTTCATACCGTTGGACAGCCAATGATTCAGGGCCTGAGTTCACGTCGATCACCGCTAATTTTTTGGGGCAACTGCCTAATAAGTTTTTTCTGGGCACGGTAAACCGATGCTCAGCTTCAGCTGGCCGCGATAACAAGAGAGGCTTTGTAGGGGCGCTGCCGATTTCTCGGTGCGCTCAAGATGCCATCCTTGGGAAACAGCGGTCTGCCTGGAGTTTGATGGATGTCACAATATCCAGCACTCGGAGCAAGGTAAAGGCAAAGCGCCTTCACGCCGCACAAATCCCCGTCTCCTCGACGATTGGTCAGTAAATCCCCCTACACTTATAGGAAAACCCCGGCATAAGGATGATTCTCACTTCCAAACACTTGATGTTGCGGCTCCGTCAGAGGCGGAATGCAAAACTCGAGTTAAGCACGAAAGTACGTCTCTCAATTCGACCTCCTCAACCGTTTTCTCGATGCCCGATAAAAGCTCAATTCGGGCAACAACCAAACAAAAAAAACCGACCAAAAAGCCGGTCTTTACCGGAAAAAAATCAAAAGAAATCGTCAAAAAGTGGAGGAACAAATGGGGGAACAATAGGTTTTATAGAAACTATAATTTACTAATTTTCAATTACTTAACTAAATAAAAAGCTAACCACAAGCCGGCTTTTTAATGCCTGATAAGTATCGAGACTCAATTGTCCAACAGCTGTTGGACAATTGAGTAATCAAAAGCGGGCTGTCATATCCGGCCCTTCTCTCAGTCGCCTTATGCGGGCCGCATGCACTCCACAGCCCGATCCGCCACCATCTTCGCCATCTCCACCAGATGCATCACCGCCCTCTGCGGTGCAGCCACCGGCTCCCCAAGAACTTGCGAAGTCGCCACCGCACACTGCAGCAACTCAGCCACACGCACCCAGGCATCCTCAAAGCTCAACTCTTCATTTACGACAAATGGATTGGTTGCACGCGAAGACTGTGAATCCGAAATAACGTTATCCATAGCAAAAACCTCTAGCAGTAAGTGATTACCACCGTCCTTTCGCGACTAAACAATCAGAGGTGGCGGCTGTACGCAGGTTAGTCGACCGGCCGCTAGGCACCGGCGCACCCGAGGGTGCCCTGCGCACAGCCACCATAAAGTGCAGATGAGAAGACACCTGTCTTTGAGATGGCGCGTGCGCCTAGCGAGGTAAGGGCGACTAAACCCGATCACTGAATAGGCAGTGACGATCCGCAGCCTAGTCAACCATTCCCGCTGGCGCAATGCAGTTGGAATTCTCTCGGAAACGTCCTGCAAATGAAAGGGATCAGCCCTGCTGGCCCTTTAAGCGCCAGCCTCAATCCAATATCAAATGCGGCAAAAACCGACTCGAATCCTTGGTAATCAAACTATTATCCTCCCGCACCCCAATCCCCGCCGCCTGGTCCCCAATCACCCAAGACCCAATCAACGTGTAGCTGTCCCCAAACCGCGGCAGCGGCGCAAACTCCTGGAGAATAAACGGCGCATCCGTATAGGGCCCGTCCTCCTTAACAATCAGTCCATCGGCCGTTTGCAGCTCGATATTCGCCCCTTCCCGCGAGAAGAATGGCTTGCGCACCCAGCCCTTCGGCACAGCTTTACCCGGTTCGGTATCCAGGTGGGCCGCGAGCAGATTCGGGTGGCCTTTGTTGAATTCCCACAGCAGCGGCAGGATGCCTTTGTTGGAAATGATGGATTTCCACGCAGGCTCGAAAAACTGGGTGTCGCTCTCGGCAATCGCGGCGCCGAAGGGTTCGTGGAAGATGAATTCCCAGGCGTGCAGTTTGAACAGGTGGGGAATCCAGCGGTCCTGGAGGTCGACGAAGCGGCCTTCGCTGGTCAGGCCGATGTCTTCGATGTCGATGTGGCGTGATTCGATGCCGACTTTTTCCGCGACCAGGCGCAGGTAGTCGGTGGTGCCTTTGTCTTCGACCGAGTCTTTCATCGAGGCGAAGTAGAACGGCTGGTTGATTTGCAGTTGGGCGAAGGCCTGGTGCAGTTTAGTGTCGATGCTGTTGAACTGGTCGGCATGCTTGGGCAGCAGGCCGCGTTCGATGCATTGCTCGAGCCAGCCCCATTGGAACGCCGCGGCCTCGTAGAGGCTGGTCGGTGTGTCGTAGTTGAGTTCCAGCAGCTTGGCGGGCCCGGTGCCGTTGTAGGAGAAGTCCATGCGCCCGTACAGGTGCGGGTGGCCTTCGAGCCATGAGGTTTTGATCATGTCGAAGAAGGGCGCGGGGATGCTCAGGCGTTCGAGCAGTTCTTCGCTCTGGACCACGCGGGCGACGAGGTCCATGCACAAGTCATGGATCTCGGTGGTCGGGTCTTCGAGGTCGTGCTCGATTTGCTTGAGCGTGAACTGGTAATACGCGCGCTCGTCCCAGTAGGGTTCGTTGTCGATGGTATGGAACAGAAAGCCGAGGTTTTCAGCCGTCTGTTTCCAGTCATGACGTTCTGCACAATGGATTTTCTTCATGGCCCGGTTTCCTTAACTGCTCGACCCGCCACCGCCCCAGCCGCTGCGTGCGCTGGCCTTGCTGCCGAAGCCGCCACGGGAGGTGGCCGACGCCACGGAGCTCGACTGGCTGGAGGTGCGCAGCGTGTTGGTGTAATTGCTGCTGCCGTACCGGGCTTGATTCGAGCGGCCAAACGTCGCGCCATTGGAGACGCGCTGGTTGAGCGTCGAGTTGCCGTACTCACCGCGATCATCGCGATAGCGGTACACCGGCTCAGAGCGGTAGCTGTTGCGATTGCTGCTCAGCATGTTGCCGATCAGCAGACCGGTCAGCAGGCTGCTAGTGGAGAAGCCGGAGCCGCCGCTTGCCTGAGGGTTACCCGCCTGGGCGTTGGCCGCGTCTACCTGGGATTGTGTCACCTGGCCTTCGGCGGTCAGTTCGAAACCGCCCAGCTTGGGAATGAACTGGCCATTGGAGTCCAGCTGGCACCAGCCGGCGACAAAGTCGGCATCGCAATCGGCCTGGCTGGCGTATACCGGGGCGATGCGGCGATGCTCGGCCAGGGCCGTCATGTAGGCGTCCGAACAGACGTCCACCGGCAGTTTTTCATCGGCGCATTGCTGCACCGACTGGAAGTTGTACTTCTTCTGCAAATCGTAGGTTTTTTCCGTCGGCCCACAACCGGATATCGCCATGGCGACCGACGCTGCCAGCGAAAGCTGGACGTACTTGCTTCGTTTCATCGGGAGCTCCGTGCGCAATCAGTTCTGGGTAGGTGTCATGCAGGCGGCATTCAACATGCCGACGCTGATGGCCACCGCCGCCACATAGATGCCCGCTGCGAGCTCGCCTCTCTTGATGCGCTCGGAAGTGCCCTTGAGCACGAGACTGGTGAGCAGAAACGCCAACAGTTGGACGACGGCTGCGATCACCGCCCAGACGACGAAGTCGAGGATGCTGATCGAATAGGCAATCACGTTGCTGGCCGGAATGGCGAAACCGACGATGGCACCGCCCAGGGCGACCGCTGCGGAAACGTTGCCCGCCCGGATCAGCTCGAATTCCTTGTGCGGGGTGACGCGGGTGTAGATGAACTGGAACAGCGCAAACAGT
The DNA here is from genome assembly GCF_052112325.1 of Pseudomonas sp. Yb2C2. Lineage (NCBI taxonomy): Bacteria > Pseudomonadati > Pseudomonadota > Gammaproteobacteria > Pseudomonadales > Pseudomonadaceae > Pseudomonas > Pseudomonas sp. Yb2C2. The sequence goes on from NZ_JAVAJK010000008.1 coordinate 188,156, forward strand.
ACGGCAGCCCCCAGGATGTAGGTGACAAACCCGAGCACGGCGGCTTTGTTCAGGGAGATGGAGAGAGCTTCTAGCATGGACTTCTTCCTTTTTTAGAGCGCATTCAAGTCGGTTGTGTACAGCGAAATGCCCAGCGACGTGCTCAGGCTGACGGTGCCTTCAGCGTCTTCTTCGACAGAGAACAGCAGAAACTCCCGTCGATCGGTCAGGCCGGTGTCACGGGCATATAGCATCGAGCGGTGTTCGACGCTGTAGGAGTCCTCGGGGTTTATCACCTGCTCGCTCATGGCCACCAATTCTGTCTGGCCAGCCTCGCTGCCCCACACGCGCGCGTATTCGACGCCGTTATGGGTGTAGGTCGGCAACCCGATCGGACTCTGCGGCCCCGCCAGCCGGCGCAATTCAGCTTCGCTGCTGATAGTGACGTAGCTCAGGTAGTTGAACAGGATCACAGACTCGACCTGCCCGGCGATGTCGCCCGTGGTGTGCACCTGCAGCCAGTAATCTTCGTCGTTCATGTAGTAGCGCGACAGCCAGGTCGACTGCCCGAGGTCAACGGTGCCGTTACTCCAGATTTCCTGGGAGCCGGGGATAACCACCGTGGTCTTCCCTTCGAGCAACAACTTCAGGGTCGTGTCGAATATCACGCCTTTGCCCGGCGCCAGGCCAAGCGGCCCGGTGTTCGGCAGCGGTTCGGCAGCGCCTTTCGAGTGTGTATTCGCTTGCGGGGCCTCAAGCCCCATCAACTGTTTAAACCATCCCATTGGAGATTTCCTTGAGGCGGGTGGAGGCAATGTAGAAGAGCTCGCCGCCTTCAACGCGCGTGGCGCTGGGCGGGTTGATCGACGGTTGCGGGGCACCTTTGGCGCGATAGCCGATGAGGGTGGCGTTGTGGCGTTCTTTCATCTGGGTGTACAGATCGCCGAACGTGGCTTCAAACGCCTCGGGCAATCTCATCAAGTATTGGGTGGCCCCCTGCCCCACGCACAGTAGCTCATTAATGACCACCGACGAGCCCGGGTCCTGAGAGGCGCGCACCAGCATTTCGATAGCCATGCTTGAGGTGCATTCCAAGCTGGGGGCGTAGGAACTGGCCAGTGCGGCGATCTCACTTGCATTGAAGTGGGCGACCACGTGCCCGACTGGATTCAATTGATTCACCGCCAGCACGGTGGCCAGCGTCAGATCGTCAGACGGGGTTCGCACCAGCACACGCTCGGCACCGGGCACACCGGCACGCAGCAATAGCGCCGTGGAGGACAAGCTTTCACCACGGATGAAGGCCGCTTTGCCTGGCATCGGGTTTTCTTCGAGGGTGCAATCGCAGATGACGATCAGGTTGTCGTTCGAGGTTTCGTCTTGCAGCAACAACTCGATGACTCGTTCACTGGACGCGCCCTCCCAGCCAATGAGCACGGTATGGCCGATTTTGCCGGTGAAATCGCCTTTGCCCTTCATGCCTTTTCTCCATGCATCGATGACAGTGCTGGTGGTTTTGCCGATGGCCGCCGTCAGCAGCGCAATGCCTCCGAGCATGACCCAGGTCGCCACGAACACGCGCCCCGCAGAGGTCTGCGGCGATAGATCGCCATAGCCGACGGTCAGCGTGGTGGTGAGATAGAAGTAAACGAACGTGGCGGGCGCGGTGAGGTGTTGTTCGCCCAGAACCACCAGGCCCAGATAAGCCGTGCTCAGGTGTACCGCCAAGGCAACGACCAGGCCTGCCCAGCCGAAGCGGTGAAAGAGGGAGGCGGCGTACCTGCGCAACAAAATAAAAATCGGCATTGCGTCCCTGACTCCCTGGGTGCTCAAGTGCGTTCAGCCGGCATTAAACCTGCAGCGCGGTTGAGAGAGAAGTACCTTGGCGGCAATAAATCCGGCGAAGGCACCAAACAGATGCCCTTCGAAGGAAACGCCCTGGCGAGGCAGGAAGCCAAGGACCAATCCGCCATACAGTACCGCCACAACACCAGCCGTGATCAGATTGCTCCAGCTCCTGTGGAACCAGGCGCGAGACAACAGGTAGGCCCACAACCCGAACACCCAGCCGCTGGCCCCCACGTGCACACCCGCAAAACCGAACAGCCAGACCAGCGAACCGCCCAGCAGGATAATGATCGCGCTGACGGTCACAAACCGATTGAGCCCTTCGATAATCACCAGGGTGCCCAGGATCAAAAAGGCAACCAGGTTCGCGCTCAGGTGGGCGAACGAGCCGTGCAAAAACGGTGAGGTGAGGATGCCCGGCAGCCCCAGCAGCGTTCTCGGGATCAGGCCGAACGTCATCAGGCTGTAACCGGTCGCTGCATTGAGCAGTTGCAGCGCGACCATGAACAGCGCCAGGCCTGCGATTGTCTTGAAACCCTTCAGGGCGCCCATCCTGACCTCGACGTAAAAAAAGAAGGGCAGACACTGCCCTTCCTGCGGCGACGTTGCTTACTCGGCCGACTTTTGCTTCAGACGCTCCAGAATCGCATTGGCGCTGCCTTCGTTCGGCGTGATGCCGGCGTCGCGCAGCTTGCGCTCCAGGTCGGTCCCGGTCGATGCATCTGCCAGTTCATCCTGGGCTTGCAGTTCAGCGGCGCGTTGCTGCTGCTTGGCCTGCAAACGATTCAGCGTACCGACGGCGGTTTCCAGCTTGCCGTTGGCACCGCCGCTGGCGATGGAGGCGCTGACCTGGGCCTTCTGTACGCTGTCGCGCGCCTTGGCCATGTCCACTTGCTGGCGCAGGCTTTTGATCCGGCTTTCGGCCTTGGTGATGTCCTTGCGCATGCCTTCTGCGTAGCCACCGAACTCGGTGGCTTGCTTATGCTCGACATCCCGCTCGTTGGTCAGGGTCGAGATGGCTTCGGCCACTTCCAGGGCGAGGTCTTCACGATTGGCCTGCAGGGCAGCTACGGCCTTGGACTCCAGGTCCTTGATCTTGGCGTCGTACTCATTGACGCGATCAGTCGCCAATTTGTGCTTGGCCATGATGCTCACCAGCTCACGCTTGGCGTTGGCCAGCGCGGTGTCGGCATCGCGGATTTCCTGATCGAGGATGCGCAGGGCCTGTTGATCGACGATCGATTCGCCGACTTCGTTGGCACCGCCACGCAGCGCGGTGAACAATTTGCTCCAGATGGACTGAGTCATTGGATACTCCCGAATACTTAATTGAAGAAACGTTCGAAGGCTTCGCTGGCGCGCTGCACGTTGTCGACCAGGGTTTTCACCTCGGTGACGATATTGGTCAGGCTGGAGTCGGAGCTCAATGCACCGAACATGTTGTAGACCACTTGCCCGTTAGGCATGGACTCGATGCCGATGGAGGACAGCGGGAACATTTCCCGGCTGCGCAACACCGCGTCATTGAATTTAGCGACATCGTTGATGGACTCGACATCGACCAGCACGGTGTCAACGATGATCTGCTCGCCCACCACCGCGATGTAAATCGGCAGGCCACCGAAGTCGTTCATTTCCAGCTTGATGCTGGACTCGGAGCCTTGAACCAGAGAAAGCGTAATGTCCTTGGACACCACGTCGTCCAGGGCCTGAAGAGCGGTGAAGAGGCGATCGATATTCCAGTTGGTACCTGCGCTCATGAAATTCTCCGACATGAATGAGCCAGCCAGAATCGGCTGGCGAAGCTGTTTCTCCATCTGCTTGAGCAGGCTTCGGTTTTCGGGAAGCACCCAAGTCTCGTGTTTCACGTAGCCGGCGGCCGCCAGGCCTGCACGCATCTGCTTCATGTAAAAGCTCGATGGCTTTTTGGCGGACGGCTTCAAGCGCTCTCCCTTGAGGCTTGCTGAATCGGTATCGGGCCCTTTAGGAGGACTCGATGGAGAGCTGCTTTCCATGGTACTGACCTCGCTGTGAAAAACTCACGCGTGAGAAAATCTACAGGCATTTTTTGCCACACTCAATAGCTCACGCGTGAGATTTTTTGACTTACTTTCCCGACCGCTAAAAGGATCAGTCCTACTGACAATCCATGAATTGTCGCCTTTGAGTTGACGGTATTACCCATTCCAGCCGATTTATCCCCCAGCATCCACCCATTAATCTGTGCCCATGTTGAACGCAACGCCCAACCAACCTGAACAAAAAAGGATTCAACCATGAGCACTCCAACCTATAACCGCTTGAACAAAGACGACGCCGTAGTCCTGCTGGTCGACCACCAGACCGGCCTGATTTCCCTGGTGCAGGACTTCTCGCCCAACGAGTTCAAGAACAACGTGCTGGCCCTGGCCGACCTGGCCAAGTTCTTCAACCTGCCGACCATCCTCACCACCAGCTTCGAACAAGGCCCCAACGGCCCGCTGGTACCGGAGTTGAAAGAGATGTTCCCGGACGCGCCGTACATCGCCCGCCCCGGCCAGATCAATGCCTGGGACAACGAAGACTTCGTCAAGGCAATCAAAGCCACCGGCCGCAAGCAGATCATCATCGCCGGCGTGGTCACGGATGTATGCGTAGCGTTCCCGACCTTGTCGGCACTGGCGGAAGGGTTCGAGGTGTTTGTGGTGACCGATGCCTCCGGCACGTTCAACACCACGGTGCAGCAGGCGGCGTGGAGCCGGATGACCCAGGCCGGTGCACAGTTGATGAATTGGTTCTCGGTAGCCTGTGAGCTGCACCGCGACTGGCGCAACGATATCGAAGGCCTGGGCAATCTGTTGTCCCAGCGCATTCCCAACTATCGCAACCTGATGAATGGGTATGCGGCGTTGACGGCGCATCAGAAGTAAGTGAGCCGAGATTCGCGATAAGCCTGCCTTCAAAAGCAGGCTTTGTTGTTATTTGGCAAGCTCGCGCTCTATCTGCTCTATGCTCGGCAAACTGGTTTGCAGCTCCGCTGGCAAGGACTCCACCAACTGATACTGCGCCACACCTATGGGCCGGTTGTTATCGCGAAGCGCATATTCGGCTACCACTTCGTTCTTGCTCTTGCACAGCAGCAGACCAATTGTCGGGCCATCCTGTGGATGCTTAAGTTGGGCATCCACGGCGGCGAGATAGAAACTCAACTTGCCCAGATGCTCGGGCTTGAACTTGCCGGCCTTGAGCTCGATCACGACGTAGCAGCGCAGCTTCAAGTGATAGAACAGCAGGTCAACGAAGAACTCGTCACCGCCGACATCCAGCAACACCTGCTGACCAACGAAAGCGAAACCCGCACCCAGCTCTAATAAAAAGTCGGTGACGTGCTTGATCAAGGCGTTTTCAATATCGCGCTCCTGCGCACCCAAGGTCAGACTGAGGAAGTCAAAGCGGTAAGGGTCTTTCAGCGATTCACGCGCCAGATCGGATTGAGGTTTGGGCAGATGGATTTCGAAGTTGCTGACAGCTTTACCACTGCGCTCCAGCAAACGGTTTTCGATGTGCATGACCAGCGTGTTGCGCGACCAGTTGTGTTCAATTGCCTGGCCGACGTACCAGCGACGGGTTTCGGGGCCAGGGAGTTTGTCCAGCAGCGCCAGTTGGTGATACCAAGGCAATTGTGCAAGCACCTCTTGCACAAATTCCGAATCCGGCCAAGCTTCGGCAAAAGCACGCATGTACTTCAAATTACGTGGAGAAAAACCCTTCATGTTCGGGAAGGCTGCGCGTAAATCCTGGGAAAGACGTTCAATAACCTTGCTGCCCCAACCCTGCTTGGCCTGGCGAGCGATACCGTCAACGGCGCCGCCGCCAGCGCAAAGATCTACAGCTTGGTCGAGACCGCCAAGGTCAACGGCCAGGAGCCCTATACGTGGCTGCCTCAGGCTTCGTCGCTTGAAGATTATGAAGCCTTGCTGCCGTGGAACTGCTCGCCAGAAATGCCACGGTAAATCGTTAACCCACTGTTGGGTAGGTGGGGTTTATGGATCGCATACAATAGATAGGCTCGCTGGGATTAACTTGTGTGTCCGGTGTCTAGGACAACGAGTATTACAACTCACTAAAGGTTCGCAAAAAAATCAGCTATTTTGATAACGAGCTAATTACGGGCTGAGCCCCCAAAATATTGCCTTTGATATTCTAACGACAAATGACCACGCTTCCACTGTTAGATGCCAGATAGGTAATCTTCTAATGGTTGCTGATAGCCATATGGTCTAGGGGCATAAGTCAAAATTTCACATCACAAAAACTACAGAAAACACCGATCACCAGACTAGACCCTGAGCCAAATCCGCAGCACAATCGGCTCACCAAATGAGCCGAATAACCTCTTTATTCGGCTCACGCACCCCAGGCATCCCACCATGGCTCATCCGCACTGGATCTGGCAACGCGCCGACTGGCCTCACTTCCACTGGCAACCCGGTCGCCTCGCGGCTTTGCTGCGCGAGTGCGGACAAGCCCAAGGCAAGTTGTTGGGCATGCTCGGCTCCGTCAGCCAGGCAGTCAGCGCACAGAATGAACTGGATGCGCTGCTGCAAAATATCCTGACGTCCTCGGCGATTGAGGGTGAGCAGTTGAATGTCGGCTCGGTGCGCTCGTCCCTGGCAAGGCGGATGGGCCTGGAAGCGATGGAAGACGGTCAGGTAAGCCGCCGCAGCGAAGGCCTCGCCGAGTTGATGATGGATGCCACTCAACAATTCACCCAGCCGTTTACCCTCGCCCGCCTATTGAACTGGCATCACTTATTGTTCCCGGCCCCGGAAGCGGGCTATGCCGCCAGAGCACTCAATATCGGGTCACTGAGGGGAGATGAGCCGATGCAGGTGGTGTCGGGCCGGCTTGATCGGCCGACCGTGCATTTCGAGGCCCCGCCACGTCTGGGACTGGAGCAGGCACTGGCGGATTTCCTGGAGTGGTTCGAAACCAGCCGCGATCAGCCGGAACTGGACCCATTGGTACGCGCCGGCGTCGCGCACTTCTGGTTTGTCACACTGCACCCCTTCGATGACGGCAATGGTCGCCTGACACGCGCTATCACCGATTTGGCACTGGCCCAGGGTGAACACCAGGCCATCCGTTTCTATGCCATGTCAGCCAGCATCCTCGAAGACCGCACCGGCTACTACAACGCGCTGGAATCCAGCCAGAAGGCCTCCCTGGATATCACTGCCTGGCTGGAGTGGTTCCTTAAAACCCTGTTACGCAGCGTGCAGCAGGCCATGGGGCGGATTGACCGGGTGCTGGAAAAGAGTCGGTTCTGGCAGCAACACCGCGACCTCCCTTTGTCGGCTGAACAGATCAAGGTCCTCAATCGACTGCTCGACGGTGGTGAGAAGGGCTTCGAACACGGCATCAGCGCGGCGCAGTACCAGGCGGTGGCCAAGGTCTCCAAGGCGACAGCGACGCGACACCTGGCGGACCTGCTGGAAAAAAACTGCCTGGTCCGTCTCCCCGGAGGCGGCCGCAGCACGCGTTATCAGGTCAATACAGGGGGCGAGTGACGCCCCACTCATTTGCCCAGAATCCCCATGTCTGCTAGTGTCGCGCCGGTTTACCGTCTACCGGAATAGCCGCCATGGCCCGCAAAAAAGTTGCACTCGATTTCGAACAATCCCTCGCCGACCTGCAAACATTGGTCGAGCGTCTGGAGAACGGCGAGTTGTCGCTGGAGGACTCGCTGACGGCGTTTGAGCAAGGCATCGGCCTGACCCGTGACTGCCAGAGCGCGTTGGCGCAGGCGGAGCAGAAGGTCCAGGTATTGCTGGAGCGTGACGGAGAGTTGGCCGAAGAACCTTTCGACGCGGAACAGCCGGAATGATCGACGCGTATCAGGCCAGTAGCCAAGCCCGGGTGAATGCGGCGCTGGAGCCCTTGTTTGTTGCGCCAAGCCCGGAAATGAAGCGTCTGTATGAAGCCATGCGCTACAGCGTGATGAATGGCGGCAAGCGCGTGCGCCCGTTGCTGGCGTATGCGGCCTGTGAAGCGCTGGGCGCGCCGGCCGAACAGGCCAACGGTGCCGCCTGTGCGGTCGAGCTGATTCACGCCTATTCCCTGGTACACGACGATTTGCCGGCGATGGACGATGACGATCTGCGTCGCGGCCAGCCCACCACCCATAAAGCCTTTGATGAAGCCTATGCGATCCTCGCCGGTGATGGCTTGCAGAGCCTGGCGTTCAGCGCGTTGCTGGACCCACGCCTGAGCAGCGTCAACGCCGAGATCCGCCTGCGCATGGTCACCGCACTGGCCCTGGCTGCCGGCCCTGCGGGCATGGTGGGCGGGCAGGCGATCGACATGGGTTCAGTCAGCGTCAAGCTGGATCAAAAAGCCCTTGAGCACATGCACCGCCACAAGACCGGCGCGCTGATCGAAGCCGCCGTGCACTTGGGCGCCCTGGCCAGCGGACATGCCGAAGCCACGCAATTGGCGGCGCTGCAGACCTATTCCCGGGCCATTGGCCTGGCGTTTCAGGTGCAGGACGACATTCTCGACGTGGAAAGCGATACCGCCACCCTGGGCAAACGCCAGGGCGCCGATATCGCACGGGACAAACCGACTTATCCTGCGCTGCTCGGGCTGCAAGCCGCCAAGGCCTACGCCGTGGAACTACGCGACCAGGCGCTGGACGCCCTGCGACCTTTCGACGCGGCGGCCGAGCCACTGCGTGACCTGGCGCGGTATATCGTCGAACGCCGCCACTGATTACGGCGGCCATTGCAACCGCATATCGGCCAAGTTCGGCGCTCTGCGTGGGCAGTTTGCGATGCTTGAGGTAAACTGCCGCCTCTTCTATACCTATAACGATTCGCCTGATGCCCACGACGTTTCAAGAGATTCCCCGCAAGCGCCCGTCCACGCCCCTGCTCGACCGTGCTGCCACGCCGGACGGCCTGCGTCGTCTGGGTGAAGCCGAGCTGGAAACCCTGGCCGATGAGTTGCGCCTGGAATTGCTCTACACGGTCGGCCAGACCGGTGGGCATTTCGGTGCCGGCCTGGGCGTCATCGAGCTGACCATCGCGTTGCACTACGTGTTCGACACCCCGGATGACCGGCTGGTGTGGGACGTGGGCCATCAGGCGTATCCGCACAAGATCCTCACGGGCCGCCGCGAGCGCATGAGCACCCTGCGTCAGAAGGACGGCGTTGCTGCCTTCCCGCGCCGCGCCGAAAGCGAGTACGACACCTTTGGCGTCGGCCACTCCAGCACCTCGATCAGCGCAGCGCTGGGCATGGCGATTGCCGCCCGGCTGCAAGGCAGCGACCGCAAGGCAATCGCCGTGATCGGTGATGGCGCGCTGACTGCCGGCATGGCCTTCGAAGCGCTGAACCATGCGCCGGAAGTGAACGCCAACATGCTGGTGATCCTCAACGACAACGACATGTCGATCTCGCGCAATGTCGGTGGCCTGTCCAATTACCTGGCCAAGATTCTCTCCAGCCGCACCTATGCCAGCATGCGCGAAGGCAGCAAGAAGGTGCTCTCGCGTCTGCCCGGCGCCTGGGAAATTGCCCGGCGTACCGAAGAATATGCCAAGGGCATGCTGGTCCCCGGCACGCTGTTCGAAGAGCTGGGCTGGAACTACATCGGCCCCATCGACGGCCATGACCTGCCGACCCTGATTGCAACGCTGCGCAACATGCGCGACCTCAAGGGCCCGCAGTTCCTGCACATCGTCACCAAGAAAGGCAAAGGCTTCGCCCCGGCGGAAGTCGACCCGATCGGCTACCACGCGATCACCAAGCTGGAACCCCTGGACGCCCCCGCCGCTGCGCCGAAAAAAGCCAGCGGGCCGAAGTACTCCGGTGTGTTCGGCGAATGGCTGTGTGACATGGCCGCCGTCGACCCACGCCTGGTGGGCATTACCCCGGCGATGAAGGAAGGCTCCGACCTGGTGGCGTTCAGCGAGCGTTTCCCGCTGCGCTATTTCGACGTGGCCATTGCCGAGCAGCACGCTGTCACGTTCGCGGCCGGTATGGCCTGCGAAGGCGCCAAGCCGGTGGTGGCAATCTACTCAACGTTCCTGCAGCGCGGTTATGACCAGTTGGTGCATGACGTCGCCGTGCAGAACCTCGACGTGCTGTTTGCCATCGACCGCGCCGGTCTAGTCGGCGAAGACGGCCCGACTCACGCGGGCAGCTTCGACCTGTCCTACTTGCGCTGCATCCCCGGCATGCTGGTGATGACGCCGAGCGACGAAAACGAACTGCGCAAGATGCTCAGCACCGGCCACCTGTATAACGGCCCGGCCGCCGTGCGTTACCCACGGGGCAACGGCCCCAACGCGCTGATCGAGAAAGACCTGGAGCCGATCGAAATCGGCAAGGGCATTGTGCGTCGCCAGGGCAGCAGGACCGCGTTCCTGGTGTTTGGCGTGCAATTGGCCGAAGCGCTCAAGGTGGCCGAGAAGATCGACGCCACCGTGGTCGACATGCGCTTCGTCAAGCCGCTGGATGAAGCCCTGGTGCGCGACATCGCCGGCAGTCATGAGCTGCTGGTGACCGTCGAGGAGAACGCCATCATGGGCGGTGCCGGTGCGGCGGTCAGTGAGTTCCTGGCGCGGGAAAACATCCTCAGGTCGGTGCTGCACCTGGGCTTGCCGGATACCTACGTCGAACATGCCAAGCCGGCGCAGATGCTGGCTGAGTGCGGGCTGGATGAAGCAGGGATCGAGACTTCGGTGCGCGAGCGCCTGGCGCTGCTGGCCCAGTAGAAACCGGGACCCAATGTGGGAGGGGCGGTGCGACGATTCGACTTGCCCCCTCCCACATTTGATTGGTGCCATCCTCAAGCGCTATGGACAGCCCATGAAACACCTGTACCTTGCCCTGCTGTTTCTGCCCTCCCCTGAATTGCTCGCCGACACCCGCGACAACGCCCTGAAACTCCCCGACGTCGTCATCAGCGCCAACCGTCAGGTCCAGGCACGCAACGACAGCAGCGCCGCCAACACCGTGTTCACCCGCGACGACATCGACCGCCTGCAACCCACCAGCCTCACCGACCTGCTCAGCCGTGTGCCTGGCGTACAAGTCGCACCCTCCGGTGGCCGTGGCAGTTTGCCGGGCATCTACCTGCGGGGCACCAAGTCCGCCCAAAGCCTGGTGCTGGTAGACGGCCAGCGCATCGCCAACACCACCTCCGGCGACAGCGGCCTGCAATACCTCAACGTCGACCAGATTGAGCGGGTGGAAGTGCTGCGCGGCTCGCGCTCGGTGATCTACGGCAGCGACGCGATTGGCGGCGTGATCCAGGTATTCACCCGGCGCAATGCCGAGCAAGGCGTGCAACCGCGCGTGAAACTCGGGTTCGGCAGCCACAACACCTGGGAGCGCAGCCTTGGCCTTTCGGGCGGTGACAAACAGACGCGCTTCAACCTGAGCGCGAGCCTGGATGACACTGCCGGCATCAACTCAACCCGCCAGTCGTTCCCCAGCGACGGTGACCATGATGCTTATCGCAACCAGTCCGTGAGCCTGAACCTCAGCCACTCCTTCAGCGATGAACTGGAGGTGGGCTTCAATCTGTTGGATAACCGCGGCAAATCGGAGTACGACAACAGCTTCGGCCGCTACGACGCCGCCACCGGGCAAACCGTTAGCCAGAAACCCTACACCGACTACGCCGTGAGCAGCGCCAGCGGCTATGTCGACGCCACGCTCAATGAGCACTGGCAATCGCGCCTGGAGCTGGGCCACAGCGAGAACCGCGACACCAAGCGCGACACCCTCAGCGAGGATTTCAGCGTATTCAACACCTACCGTGATTCGGTCAACTGGCAGAACGACCTGAGGCTGGATGAGCAGAACAGCCTGATCCTCGGCGGCGACTGGTACGAAGACCGCTTCCACGGCTCCACCACCTTTACCGAAAACAGCCGCTGGAACCGCGCCGCCTTTATGCAGCATCGCTTTCACAGCGCGTGGTTTTCCACCGAACTGGGCCTGCGTCACGACCAGAACCAGCAGTTCGGCGGGCAGAACAGCTGGAGCGGCACCCTGACCTTGCCGGTCAACCCCGACAATGACGTGCTGCTGAGCTACAGCGAAGGCTTCCGCGCGCCGACCTTCAACGACCTCTATTATCCGGACACGAAGTACAGCAACCCCCACCTGCAGCCCGAAACATCAAAGAGCTACGAACTGCAGTGGCGCAGCCAGTTGAGTGACAGCACGCGCCTGGAAGCGTCCCTGTACCGCACCGATTTGAGCGATGCGATCATTCTCGACCAAACCGGCAAGCCGCAGAATGTGGCGTCGGCACGCCTCAACGGTGTTGAGGCGGCGCTCAAGCAGGACCTGTTCGGCTGGCAAGGCAACCTCGGACTGTCGATCATCGACCCGCGCGACCGCGACAGTGGCCACACCCTGGCCCGCCGGGCGCGGCGTACGTTGAGCCTGGACCTGGACCGGCAATTCGACCAGGTGGGCGTGGGCGCCAGTTGGCAGGCGATCAGCCACAGCTATGACGATGAAGCCAACACCCAGCGCCTGGGCGGCTATGGGTTGCTCGGGCTGCGCGGCAGTTGGGCGGTGACGCGGGAAGTGGGGCTGTCGCTGAAGGTCGACAACCTGCTGGACAAGTCTTATGCGCGGGCGCGCTACAGCTACAACGATCCGGCATTCGTCAACAATCACGATTACCGTGAAGAAGGCCGGACGTGGATGTTTGGCGTGACCTGGACACCTGAAATCTGATTGTCGCCTGGACTGGTCTCAACGGCTCGGAGCGATCACCTGACACAGCCGCGCCAGCGCTTCCAGCATCTGCCCGCTGGGCCGTTCCAGGCCTTTATCCGGAACCAGCCGCACCCGCGCCGCCATCGCTGGCCAGATCTTCCAGGCTTCCCTCTGAGCCTGATCGCCCACCAGGATCATCTCGGGATTGCGCTGCAATACCGACTCGATGCTGACCTGCGGCGCGGGCAGCTTCAGGTCGTCAAACACATTGCGCGCACCGCACACGCTCAGCGCGTCGCTGATGATCTGGCCGCCGCCCACGGTGTACAGCGGCTGGTTCCACACCTGGTAGAACACCCGCAACGGTTCGGCCCGCTGATAACGCTGACGCAACTGCGCCAGGCGCTGGCGCAGGTGCGCGGCCAATTGCCGGCCGGCGTCGGCACGGCCCAATTGCTCGGCGATGGCCTGGACCTGGGTGGTCATTTGTTCAAGGCTATGGGGTTCGGCGACATACACCGGGATATTCAGGCGCTGCAGTTGCTCGCGCTGGGCGGGGCCGACGCTGCCGGGCCAGAGCAGGATCAGGTCGGGCTTGAGGCTCAGCAGGCGCTCCATGTCCAACTGCCCATAACGCCCAACCGACGGCACGTTCGCCAGCGCCGCTGGCCGCTCACCGCCATCGAGCACGCCCACCAGCAGGTCGGTAGCACCCAGCTCAACCACGATTTCAGACAGGGAGGGCGCCAGGCTCACGACCCGTTCGACCGCCAGGCCCTGGGCACTGAATGCCAGCAGCAGAATCGCCAGCCAGCGGCGCATCATCCCAACTGACGCGGGATGCGGTAGAGGTAAAACAGCACCGTCGTCGACAGCGCCAACAGGAAAAGCGGCACCGCCTCCAGGCCGACGAACACCGCCAGTGCGCCCACCCACGCCGGCACGGCCGCCACCATCAAGGCCGTGCGCCGACGGGCCGACAGGGTGATCCAGGCAGCCGGTTCTTCAGCGGTATCGAGGGCTTTGGAGGTGGCGATCAGGGCGTGTTTATAGCCGTTGAAGTAGCGCAGGCTGAGAAACATCGACGCCACGCCGGCGATGAAGAACGGCATGGCCAGCACCGGCAACAAGGGCTCGGCCTGGCCAAACACCAGGTTGATCACGAACAGCGGGAGCAGCGCCAGGGCCAGGTACTGCCACCAGTTGAAGGACAGTCGCCGTTTCACCTGGCCACGGGTCACGCGCGGTCGACCTCGCCTTGATGCTCGTTGCCCATCATGTGGTCGAGCTTGCTGGCCTTGGTCGCCAGGTAGAGCTTGTTGTGCGGGTTGTGCCCGGTGTGCAGCGGTACGCGCTCGGCCACGGTGATGCCCATCTCGGTCAAGGCTTTGACCTTGCGCGGGTTGTTGGTCATCAGGCGCAGGGACTTCACGCCCAGGTGCTCCAGCATCGGCAGGCAGATCGCGTAGTCACGCTGGTCGGCGGCGAAGCCCAGGCGCTCGTTGGCCTCGACGGTATCGGCGCCGCCGTCTTGCAGCTCGTAGGCGCGAATCTTGTTCAGCAGGCCAATGCCACGGCCTTCCTGACGCAAGTACAACAGCACCCCACGGCCTTCACGGGCAATGGCGCGCATCGCCGCTTCAAGTTGCGAGCCGCAGTCACAGCGCTGGCTGAACAGCGCATCGCCGGTCAGGCACTCGGAGTGCACGCGACCGAGAACCGGTGCGCCATCGGCGATATCGCCGAGGCTGAGCACAACGTGCTCGCGCCCGGTGGCTTCTTCGAGAAAGCCGCTCATGGTGAACGTGGCAAAAGGGGTAGGCAGCTTGGAAGCAGCGACGAAAACGACGGGCACCGTGTGCTCCTGATTTCAGATTTCACAGAGGCGGGCATTGTAACAGCAGGTTCCTACAGACGCTTAAGCTGAATTATCGCTGATAAAGATCAATCGGTTTGATTGGCCTTCGTCCCGGTTCTATGCAGGTCAGAACGGATAAGGCAGTTTCCAGCGCAGGAAAATCGGCTTCAGCTCGCCGCTGTTCACCAGGACCGCCATGCGCTGGTCAAACACGGTGCGTAATGCCCGCCCACGCTCGGTATCGGCAAAACCAACGTAGAGCGGCAGGTCAATGATGTGGGTAAGTCGGAACTGGGACTGGACATCCGCCTGACTGAGGATGTATCGGGCTTCGGTGAGCGCATCAATGTAGAAGTCGACACGACCGTGCTGCAGCATCGGCAAGATACCATCGCGCCGCTGGATCTGATTGAAACGGCGCACATGGGGCAAATACGCCTCGTACTTGTAGCCCCGCACCCAGGCCAGGCGATAATCCCCCAGCGTCGCGGCGCTCGGTATCGGCGAGGTCGCCAGCCCAAGGGCGTAGATGGGGTCGGAATCGAAGTTCCAGTGCGGGTAGAGCACACCCTTGACTTCATCGCGGTAGGAACCGACCCAGCCATCCACTTCACCGCGCTGGGCCAGGCCGACCGAGCGGGTATAGGGCTCAATGCGGGTTTGCAGGGTGATCCCGACCGGTTCGAAGACGTGCCGCAACACATCCCAGGCCAGGCCGCTGCCGTCGGCATTGGTGTAGTCGTCCCAGGCCTCGCTGGCCAGCATGACCTTGCCGGGCACCACCGGCACCTCCTGCGCCTGGGACCATGCCGGAAGGGCACACAGCAGCATCAGCAGCCAGCGGCGTACATCCATGGCGATGATCTCCTGCAAATCCAGCATCCAGAACGACGTAATAGAGCGTAGCGCAGCACGCGATTCAAGGTGCCGGGCAAAAATGTTGATAGCCCCGGATGGCCGGGGTGATGTCTTGCCCGAGAGCGTCAAGCAGCGTTACGCCCTGCCCCGCCTGGACCTGGCCGATAACATGCACCGGCCAACCGTCAGCCAGCAACGGCGCCAACTCGACGGGCGGCAGGGTGAACACCAGCACGTAGTCATCGCCGCCGCTCAATGCGGCGACCCGCGCCTCGTCATCACCGACAAACGCCAGCAACGCGTGGGACAGCGGCAGCTTCTGGCGCTCGATCAACAGGCTGACAGCCGAGGCCTTGGCGATATGCCCGCAATCGGCCAGAAGACCGTCAGAAATATCCATCGCCGATGTGGCCTTGCCCCGTAGAGCCAGGCCCAAGGCCAACTGCGGTTGTGGCGACCAGTAATGGGCCAGCAGCGGGTCGGCAATCGCGGCATCGGCGCTGCGCTGCCCCAATACCAGCGGCAAGGCACCGGCGGCATTACCCAACTCGCCGCCGACACACAAGAGGTCGCCCGGCTGTGCGCCGCTGCGGGTCAACGCTTGACCGGCCGGGACACGACCAAACACGGTCAGGGTCAGGCTCAGCGGACCGCGCGTGGTGTCGCCGCCCACCAGGCCCACACCGCAGTTTTGCGCCATGGCGTTCAACCCCTGGGCATAGCGTTGCAGCCAATCGGCATCGACGGTCGGCGTAGTGAGTGCGAGGGTAAACGCGAGGGGGTGGGCGCCCATGGCGGCCAGGTCGCTGACCGCCACGGCCAGCGAGCGCTGGCCGAGCAGGAACGGGTCGCAGGGGTCGGCAAAGTGCACGCCGGCCACTAAGGTATCGGTGGAAATTGCCAGTTGCTCCCCGGCGGGGAGCGCCAGCAGGGCACAGTCGTCGCCGATCCCCAGGGCAATGCCCTCGCCGCCCCGTGCGCACGGCGCGGCGGCGAAGTACTGGTGGATCAGCTCGAACTCGCCCATTCAGGACTCAAGCGCAGGTTAGCGCTTGTACGCCTTCACTTCGGCTTCACGCAGGCGCGGGGCCAGCTTGTCGAGCACGCCGTTGACGAACTTGTGACCGTCGGTCGAACCGTAGACTTTCGCCAGTTCGATGCCTTCGTTGATCACCACGCGGTACGGCACGTCGACGCGCTTGAGCAGCTCCCAGGTGGACAGGCGCAGTACAGCCAGTTCAACCGGGTCCAGTTCTTCGAGGGTCAGGTCCAGGCACGGCGTCAATGCCGCATCGATCTCGGCCAGGTTGGCCGGAACGCCGTGCAGGATGTCGTGGAAGTAGCTCTGGTCGGCAAACGTGAAGTCGTTATCGACGCGAAACTGCGCTTCGATCTCGTTCAGCGAGGTACCAGCCATGTGACGCTGGTACAGCGCCTGGGTGGCGAGCTGGCGGGCAGCACGGCGCTTTTCGCTTTTCGACGGCTTGCCGGCGTCCGCTGGGCGCTCGTCGCGTGGGTTGAAGCAATCGCTCTCGTCGGAAATCACTTGGCCTCCAACTGCGACAGCAGGCTGACCATTTCCAGGGCGGACAGGGCAGCTTCAGCGCCTTTGTTGCCGGCCTTGGTGCCGGAACGCTCGATGGCTTGCTCGATGGAATCCACGGTCAGTACGCCGAAAGCGACTGGCACGCCGAACTCCATGGACACCTGGGCCAGGCCCTTGGTGCATTCGCCGGCCACGTATTCGAAGTGCGGAGTACCGCCACGAATGACCGCGCCCAGGGCGATGATCGCCGCGTATTCACCCTGCTGAGCAACTTTTTGCGCAACCAGTGGAATTTCGAAGGCGCCAGGGGCGCGGATGATAGTGATGTCGCTCTCGCTCACACCGTGGCGAACCAGGGCATCCACGGCACCGCTTACCAGGCTTTCAACCACGAAGCTGTTGAAGCGGCCAACCACCAGGGCATAGCGGCCTTTGGGGGCGATGAAGGTACCTTCGATGGTCTTCAGGGTCATTCGACAAATCTCTTAAAGAGCCGGGACGCGAAAAGTGCGTCCCTCAGTGATGATTTAACCGCGAACAAGGGGCAAAAAGCGCCGGCCTTTATTCGGAGGGCACGTATTCTACAACTTCCAGATCGAATCCGGATATCGCATTAAATTTCATCGGTGCGCTCATCAGGCGCATTTTGCGCACACCGAGGTCACGCAGGATCTGCGAACCGGCGCCGACGATGCTGTAGGTGGTCGGCGTTTTCACCTGGGTCTGCTCGGCGGTTTCGCGAATATGTGCGAGCAACACGTCGCCATCCACCGGGTTACCCAGCAGCAGCACCACACCGCTGCCGGCCTCGGACACCGCAGCCATGGCGGCGCGCAGGCTCCAGCGGCCCGGTTGCTTGACCATCAGCAGGTCGCGCAACGGGTCCATGTTGTGCACGCGCACCAGGGTCGGCTCGTCGGCGCAGATGCTGCCCAGGGTCAGGGCCATGTGCACGTCGCCTTCCACCGAATCACGGTAGGTCACCAAATTGAATTGGCCCAGTTCGCTGTCCAGTGGCTGCTCGGCAATCCGCTGAACGGTACGTTCGTGGATCATCCGGTAGTGAATCAGGTCGGCAATGGTGCCGACCTTGATGTTGTGTTCGGCGGCAAAGGCTTCGAGTTCGGCGCGGCGGGCCATGGTGCCGTCGTCGTTCATCACTTCGCAGATCACGCCGCAGGGCTCGAAACCGGCCATGCGCGCCAGGTCGCAGGCGGCTTCGGTGTGGCCGGCGCGAGCGAGGGTGCCGCCCGGTTGAGCCATCAACGGGAAGATGTGGCCGGGGCTGACGATGTCTTCGGCCTTGGCGTCCTTGGCGGCAGCGGCTTGCACGGTACGGGCACGGTCGGCGGCGGAAATGCCGGTGGTGACGCCGGTGGTCGCTTCAATCGATACGGTGAACTTGGTACCAAACCCTGAACCATTGCGCGGCGCCATCAACGGCAGCTTGAGCAGCTCGCAGCGCTCGCGGCTCATGGGCATGCAGATCAACCCACGGGCGTGCTTGGCCATGAAGTTGATGTGCTCAGGCTTGCAGGCCTCGGCGGCCATGATGATATCGCCTTCGTTTTCGCGGTCTTCGTCATCCATCAGGATGACCATCTTGCCTTGGCGGATGTCTTCAACCAGTTCTTCGATGCTATTGAGCGCCACAGGGCACCCCCTTGGTCAGGATTTCAGGTAGCCGTTAGCGGCCAGAAAACTTTCAGTGATGTTACCGGCGGCAGGCTCTGCGGCCTTATCGCCCATAAGCAGGCGCTCCAGGTAACGGGCAAGCAAGTCGACTTCCAGGTTCACCCGGCGACCAGGCTGGTACGACGCCATGATGGTCTCGCTCAGGGTGTGGGGAATGATGGTCAGTTCGAATTCGGCGCCATTCACGGCGTTCACGGTCAGGCTGGTGCCGTCGACGGTGATCGAACCTTTGTGGGCAATGTACTTGGCCAGCTCTTTGGGCGCGCGGATGCGGAATTCCACGGCACGCGCATTTTCGCTGCGGGCCACCACTTCGCCGACGCCGTCGACGTGGCCACTGACCAGGTGGCCGCCCAGGCGGGTGGTCGGGGTCAGGGCTTTTTCCAGGTTGACCGGGCTGCCGGCCTTGAGGTCGTTCATCGCGGTGCAGTCCAGGGTTTCCCGGCTGACGTCGGCGGCAAAGCCGTTGCCCGGCAGTTCGACGACGGTCAGGCACACGCCGCTGACGGCGATGCTGTCGCCCAGCTTGACGTCGCCGAGGTCGAGCTTGCCGGTTTCAACCAGCAGGCGCACGTCGCCGCCCTTGGGGGTCATGGCGCGGATGCTGCCGATGGATTCGATAATGCCGGTGAACATGGCCTTCTCCTGGAAAACGGTGCGGGCACTTGAGCGCCCGGTCAGAATTATACGCTCGCTGCTGGCACAGGGATGGCAGTGACTCGCCAGTCGTCGCCTACAGCGCGCATTTCAGTGATCTTGAGTTGGGGAGCGTCGGCCAGCTTCTCAAGTGGCCAGTCCAGCAAAGGCCGGGCAGCGGAGCCGAGGAACTTGCCGGCGACGAAAATCACGTATTCGTCCACCAGGCCCTGCTGGGCAAACGCGCCCGCCAGGCTTGGGCCGGCTTCCACCAGTACGTCGTTGACGCCACGGGCGGCCAGCGCCACCAGCGCCGAGCGCAGGTCGACCTGGCCGTCCACGCCCGGCACCACCAGGCACTCGGGGCCACGGGGGAACTGGTTTTCCGCAGTGACACAGGTGATGACCAGCGCCGGGCCGGCTTTAAAGAACGGTGCGTTGAGCGGCACGCGCAAACGGCCGTCGATCAGCACACGCAGCGGCGGGCGCGACATGGCCAGGGCCGTGGTGGCGTCGTCCAGGCCGAGTTCGGCGGCGCGTACGGTCAGGCGTGCGCCGTCGGCCAATACGGTGTCGGCACCGGTCAACACCACGCTGGCCTCGGCACGCAGGCGCTGCACGGCGGCGCGGGCGGCGGGGCCGGTGATCCATTGGCTTTCGCCGCTGGCCATGGCAGTGCGGCCGTCCAAACTCATCGCCAGCTTGACCCGCACAAACGGCAGGCCATGCTCCATACGCTTGAGGAAGCCCTTATTCAGGGCCCTGGCTTCACCTTCCAGCACGCCGCTGCGCACCACGATCCCGGCCTGGGCCAGGCGCTGCATGCCGCGCCCGGCGACTTCCGGGTTGGGGTCCTGCATCGCTGCGACCACCCGCGCCAGCCCGGCACTCACCAGCGCATCGGCGCACGGCGGGGTGTGGCCGTAGTGGCTGCAGGGCTCGAGGGTTACGTACGCCGTGGCGCCGCGCGCCTTGTCACCGGCAGCCCGCAAGGCATGCACTTCCGCATGGGGCTCGCCGGTGCGCACATGCCAGCCTTCGCCGACAATCTGCCCAGCGCGGACAATCACGCAGCCCACACGCGGGTTGGGGTGGGTGGTGTACAGGCCGTTGCGCGCCAGTTCGAGGGCGCGGGCCATGTAATGGGCGTCCAGCACAGCCTGTTCAGCAGAAAGTGGGTTCATTCTTTGACCGGCTCACGGGCCAGGCGGTCGATCTCTTCGCGGAACTCGTTGAGGTCCTGGAAGCGTCGATACACCGAGGCGAAACGGATATAGGCGACTTCGTCGAGCTTTTGCAGCTCGCCCATCACCAGCTCTCCCACCACCAGGCTCTTGACCTCGCGTTCGCCGGTGGCGCGCAGCTTGTGCTTGATATGCGCCAGCGCCGCCTCCAGCCGCTCGACACTCACCGGGCGTTTTTCCAGGGCGCGCTGCATACCGGCGCGCAGTTTTTCTTCGTCGAAAGGCTGGCGGCTGCCGTCGGACTTGATCAGGCGCGGCAATACCAGTTCGGCGGTTTCGAAGGTGGTGAAACGTTCACCGCAGCCAGAGGCCAGGCATTCGCGCCGGCGACGCACTTGATCGCCCTCGGCGACCAGACGCGAGTCAATGACCTTGGTGTCGTTGGCACCGCAGAAGGGACAGTGCATGGTGGCAGGCAACAAAAAAAGGGAGGGCCATGGTAGCGCATCCCTGTGGCAAGACAAGCCATAGCCTTTACGGTATATAGGCAGGCCTATATGTTTCTTATATTTCAAGCCACGGATTTTGTCCTTTTCTGGAGCCGTACATGCAGTTACGACCACTTGTTTTGCTCACCGTGTTCAGTGTCCTGGTCGCCTGCAGCAGCGAAGCCCCCAAGCCGGCCGCCCCTCAACCGACGCCCGCACAAGAGAAAAAAGTCCCCGGCATTGAAGACCTCGGTCCCCTGCCCGCCTATCAACGCGAAATCAGCGGCAGCCTCACCAACGTGCCGGCCGGCGCCGAAGTCGAGATGGCGCTGCTGGTGATCGATGACCGTTCGCGCCCGCAACAACTATTGGCGAGCAGCGTCTTGACCGGCAATGGCAAGCCCCTGGCCTTCCGCCTGCGCTACAACCCCGAGGCGTTCCCAGCCGGTGCGCGGGTTGAATTGCGTGGCCGTGCCAGCCAATCCGGCCAGTTGATCCTGCACCTGCCTGCCGTACGCATCACCCAGGCGATCACCCAGACCACCGGCCCCCTGGAACTCGTCAAGGCACCATGACGCCGCCGCTGGACTTGCAGCGCGCCCTGAGCGCGCTGATCGGCGACGCCCAACTGCTGCCCTGCCCGCTGCCGGATACCACGCTTTCATTGTGGCTGCTGGATGCGGACAACATGGACCGCGCCTTCAGCCCCGAGGAAACCCGGCGCATCCTGCATGAACCGCCCTACTGGAGTTTTTGCTGGGCCAGCGGCTTGGCGCTGGCGCGGTATCTGGCGGCGAACCCACAATGGGTGAAAGGCAAGCGCGTGCTGGATTTCGGCGCGGGCTCCGGTGTGGCCGGGATTGCGGCGGTTAAAGCCGGCGCGCTGGAAGTGGTGGCCTGCGACCTGGATCCGCTGGCGTTAGCGTCCTGCCGGGCGAATGCCGAACTCAACGGTGTGGAACTGAGTTACTCGCCGGACTTTTTCGCCGAAGCCGACCGCTTCGACCTGATCCTGGTCGCCGACGTGCTCTACGACCGCGCCAACCTGCCGTTGCTCGACCACTTCCTCAGCCGAGGCCGCGAAGCGCTGGTGGCGGACTCGCGCGTGCGGGACTTCCAGCACCCGGCTTATCGGCGGCTGGAGATACTCGATGCACTGACGTTGCCGGACCTGGCCGAGCCTTGGGAGTTTCGCAAGGTGAGCCTGTACCATTCGCGGCGTTAAAGCTGCACCTTACAAATGTTCAGCAATAGATTGGTTAAGACAACGAAAAGAGGCGCATGGAAAATGCCCTCCTTTCGCACGCGGCTTGGACAATCGACCTGCATGCTTTTCCAAACAGTTTCACTCATTGCTGACCACGCAACCCGCTTGCAAAAAAACGGGCAGCTCACTAATCTTTGCGGCAATACACCCGCCATGCCTCTGGTTGCGTCAGTAGCCAAGCACAAATTGTGCGGGTTTTTTATGCCCGGTATTTTTTGGGTATGAGGACATTCAGCAAACCCGCCATTGACGTTCCTGCCCAGCTTGAGCTGCTCAAGCACCGCGGATTGAATGTTCAGGACGAGGTTGGCGCCGCGTCTTTTTTGCAATCGGTCAGCTTCTTTCAGCTCACCCCCTATATGCGGCCGTTTCAGCAGCCGGAGGATGTCAACCATCGTTTTCGTGACGGTAGCCAGTTTGAACAGTTAACTCGTCTCTACGACTTCGACCGACAGCTTCGCTTGCTGACCATGGATGCCATCGAGAGAGTCGAAATAGCATCGCGCTCGGCCATCAGCAACCACATGGGGCCCGCCCATGGCAGTCACTGGTATATAAACTCGCAGATGTTCCATCAGATGTTCGATCATCAGCGGCTGCTTACGACGCTGTCCCTCAAACAATCCACAGCCATGCGTCACTTCCAGCGCGAATGCGAGAGCATCGATCGATTGCGCGCGGACGACATGAGAAAACGCCTCCTTAAACGCCAAAGAGCTAAAGAAAGCTACGCCCGTTACTACCCAGCAACCTACGTCCACCCACCTCTTATGCCAGGCTGGGCCATGTTGGAGGAACTGACGCTGGGTGATTTATCCCACTTATATAAGGGCTTGGCGAAAGACGCGGATAAAAAGGCCATTGCCAAGCGCCTGGGACTTGCGGCCCCCCTCATGCAGTCCTGGCTGCACACCCTGACCACCATTCGAAACATGTGCGCCCATCATTCACGACTGTGGAACCGAGAGTTAGGCATTCGTCCCGAACTGCCAAGGAAAGCCAACTTCTTATGGCCGGGACAGCTCTTTCAGCCAGGGCCACACACCCGCATTTTTGCAGCACTCTGCATTCTGAATCACTTGATGCATCAGGTGAGCCCCCACGGTCACTGGGATCAACGCCTGCATCGCCTTATTTACGAATTTCCGGAAGTTAGCCTGAAAGCGATGGGCTTCCCTCTCGATTGGTATCAGGACCCTTTTTGGCATGCGCTTTGAAACAGAACACCCCGCTGCTTCCGGTAGCCTTCGCCAGCCCTTATAGTTGCCCCATTCCCGCTTTATTCGAGACGCCCCATGAGTGAGCCCACGCCGTACATCTTCGACGTCACCAGCGCCAATTTCGACCAGGCCGTGATCCAGAACTCCTTCGAAAAACCCGTGCTCGTGGATTTCTGGGCCGAGTGGTGCGCGCCGTGCAAGGCGTTGATGCCGATGCTGGCGCAGATTGCCCAGAGTTATCAGGGCGAGTTGCTGCTCGCCAAGGTCGATTGCGAGGCCGAGCAGGACATCGTCGCGCGCTTTGGCATTCAAAGCCTGCCGACGGTGGTGCTGTTCAAGGATGGCCAGCCGGTGGATGGGTTTGCCGGGGCGCAGCCGGAGTCGGCGGTGCGGGCGCTGCTGGAGCCTCACGTGAAGATGCCACCACCGGCGGCGGCTGACCCACTGGAGCAGGCCCAGGCGCTGTTTACCGATGGCCGCATCAGCGACGCCGAGGCCGTGCTGGTGGCGCTGCTGGGTGAAGACAACACCAACGCTGCCGCGTTGATTCTGTACGCGCGCTGCCTGGCCGAACGCGGTGAGTTGGGTGAAGCCCAAACCGTGCTCGATGCAGTGAAGAGCGATGACCACAAAGCCGCCCTCGCCGGCGCCAAGGCGCAAATCACCTTCCTGCGCCAGGCCGCCGACCTGCCGGACACCGCCGAGCTGAAAAGCCGCCTGGCGCAAAACCCGCAGGACGACGAAGCCGCCTATCAACTGGCCATCCAGCAGCTGGCGCGCCAGCAGTACGACGCGGCGCTGGAAGGCTTGCTCAAGCTGTTTATCCGCAACCGCAGCTACAGCGAAGGCCTGCCGCACAAGACCTTGCTGCAGGTGTTCGAGCTGTTGGGCAATGATCACCCGCTGGTGACCGTGTACCGCCGCAAGTTGTTCGCCGCGCTGTACTAATCGCCGATCCAACTGTACAGCGGCGTATCCCCGCCGCTGGCCACCTTGACCTTGGCGCTATGGCGCAGGCGCACCAACAGGCGCTTGCCCGCCGCGGCATCCCCCGCCAAACCTTCCAGTCGATCAAGCAGTTCCAGGCCGCTGAGTTGCCCGGCGTTGCGCAACAGGTCCTGGGCGTTCTGCCACAGATCATCGTTCGGCTTGACCGGCGCTGCCGGCGCGGCGGTCGCGCTTGCCACTGGCGTCGCCTGCAGCTGCGCGCCGAGTCGTGCCCAATCGCCGTCGTCCAGCTCCAGGGTCAAGTCCACCGGCAGGTCGCCGATGGTTCCACGAATTCGCAACATCGTCCTTACTCCTGCATTTTTTCTGACGAGCATGCTCCCATGCGGCTTGCGCAACGCCAAGCGGGCGGGCAAACTCTCGGCACTATTGTTATAAGATCACATAACAAAACTTTCATCTCCTGGAGCTTTCCCATGCGCCGTCTGTTGCTTGCTTTGCCGTTTGCCCTGTTGCCACTCGCCATCGCTCATGCCGCCGACGAGCATGACCACGATCACGAACACGGCAGCCTCGGCGCCCACGAGCATGGCGTAGGCCGCCTTAACGCGGTACTCGACGGCCAGGCCCTGGAGCTTGAACTGGACAGCCCGGCGATGAACCTGGTGGGCTTCGAACACCTCGCCACCAGCGCAGCCGACAAAGCCAAGGTCGCCGCCGCCCGCAAACAGCTGGAGAACCCACTGGCCCTGTTCAACCTGCCCAAGGCCGCGGGTTGCGTGATCAGCTCCCAGGAACTCAACAGCCCGCTGTTCGGCGACAAACCGGAAGCCGACCACGACGACGACGATGATGACCACGACGCCAAAGACGGCGCCCACGAGCATCATCACGATCACAGTGAAATCCACGCCCACTACCAATTCACCTGCGCCACGCCGACCGCCCTGGGCAACCTGGACCTGACCCAGGTGTTCAAGACCTTCCCCGCCACCCAGAAAATTCAGGTACAACTGATCGGCCCGAGCGGCCAGCAAGGTGTTGAAGTGACGGCCACAGCAGCCACCCTGAAGTTCTGAGTGCCCATGACCCACCCATTGATCGAACTGTCTGACCTGGGCTTTAACTGGCCCGGTCACCCACAGTTGCTGGACATCCCCGCGTTCCGCCTGGAAGCGGGGGAAACCCTGTTTCTCAAGGGGCCGAGCGGCAGTGGCAAAACCACCTTGCTCGGCCTGCTCGGCGGTGTGCAGAAGCCCAGCCTGGGCAGTATCCGCCTGCTCGGCCAGGAGCTGACCGAACTTTCGGCCGGCGCCCGGGACCGCTTTCGCGTTGACCACACCGGCTATATCTTCCAGCAGTTCAACCTGCTGCCGTTCCTGTCGGTGCGCGAGAACGTCGAGCTGCCCTGTCACTTTTCCAAGCTGCGCGCGCAACGGGCAAAGCTGCGCCACGGCAGTGTCGACACAGCCGCCGCCACATTGCTGGCGCACCTGGGCCTGAAGGATAAGGACTTGCTGGAGCGCCGCGCCGACTCGCTGTCCATCGGCCAACAGCAACGGGTGGCCGCCGCCCGTGCGCTGATCGGCCAACCGGAGTTGGTGATCGCCGACGAGCCCACCTCGGCCCTGGACTACGACGCCCGCGAAGCCTTCATTCGACTGCTGTTCGCCGAATGCCGCGAAGCCGGCGCCAGCCTGTTGTTTGTCAGCCATGACCAGAGCCTGGCGCCGCTGTTCGACCGTAACCTGTCGCTGGCCGAACTCAATCGCGCCGCCACGCCCGCAGAGGTTTGAGATGTATCTGTTTCGTCTAGCCATGGCCAGCCTGGCTAACCGCCGCTTTACCGCGATCCTCACCGCCTTCGCCATCGCCTTGTCGGTGTGCCTGCTGCTGGCGGTGGAACGCGTGCGCGTTGAGGCGCGCAACAGTTTCGCCAGCACCATCAGCGGCACCGACCTGATCGTCGGCGCCCGCTCCGGTTCGGTCAACCTGCTGCTGTACTCGGTGTTCCGCATCGGCAACGCCACCAACAACATTCGGTGGGACAGCTACGAGCACTTCGCCGCCAGCCCCCAGGTGAAATGGGCGATCCCGATTTCTCTCGGCGACTCCCATCGTGGCTACCGCGTAATGGGCACCAACGAATCCTACTTCGAGCACTACCAGTACGGGCGCAAGCAAAACCTGGAACTGGCCAGCGGCCGCGCCTTCGCCACCGACCCGTTCGAAGTAGTACTCGGCGCCGAAGTCGCCGATGCCCTGCACTACAAGCTCGGCGACAAGCTGGTGCTGGCCCACGGCGTGGCGGTGGTCAGCCTGGTAAAACACGATGACAAACCGTTCACCGTGGTCGGTATTCTCAAGCGCACCGGCACGCCGGTGGACCGCACGCTGCATATCAGCCTCGGCGGTATGGAGGCGATCCATATCGATTGGCACAACGGCGTACCGGCCCAGGGCAAAGGCCGCATCAGTGCCGACCAGGCGCGCAACATGGACCTCACCCCGCAAGCCATCACGGCCTTTATGCTCGGCCTGAACAACAAGATTTCCACCTTCGCCCTGCAGCGGGAGATCAACGAATTCCGTGGCGAACCGATGCTGGCGATCCTGCCCGGCGTGGCGCTGCAAGAGCTGTGGAGCATGATGGGCACCGCCGAAAAAGCCTTGTTCGTGATCTCGCTGTTCGTGGTGCTGACCGGTTTGATCGGCATGCTCACGGCGATCCTCACCAGCCTCAACGAACGCCGCCGCGAAATGGCGATCCTGCGCTCGGTGGGCGCGCGGCCGTGGCATATCGCAACCTTGCTGATTTTCGAAGCCTTCGCCCTGGCCCTGTCCGGCGTGATCGCAGGCGTGGGCTTGCTGTATGTGTGCATCGCCGCATCGCGCGGGTATTTGCAGGCCAATTACGGCCTCGACCTGCCGATGTCATGGCCCACCGAATATGAATGGACCTTGCTCGCCGGTATCCTGGCGGCAGCGCTATTGATGGGCAGCGTGCCCGCCTGGCGCGCCTACCGACAATCCCTGGCCGATGGCCTGTCCATAAGGCTGTGAACAGCAGCTGTACGTTTCAAGCTACAAGCCTCAAGCGAATCGGCTTTTACTTGAAGCTTGCAACTTGCAGCTACCCACTGAGGAGTCTTCATGCGTCGCGCTCTGTTTGCGTTATTGCTGCTGGTGGCCGTGCCGGCCTGGGCGGAGGACCAGCCCAGGGATTTGTCCTGGCAGGAGATGATCCCGCCGGACGCGCCACCGGAAATCCCCAATATGAAACCGCTGCACAACCTGTCGAACATGGCCGATGCCTTGTCCGTCGAAGCGGCACCAGCGGCCAAGCAGGATCTGCCCAATGCGCCGGTGGTGCAGAGCCTCGATGGCCAGCACATCCGCCTGCCCGGGTATATCGTGCCGCTGGAAGTCAGCGAAGAAGGCCGCACCACCGAGTTCCTGCTGGTGCCGTATTTCGGCGCGTGCATCCATGTGCCGCCACCGCCATCGAACCAGATCGTGCACGTGAAAAGCGAACTCGGCGTGAAACTCGATGAGCTCTACCAGCCGTACTGGATCGAGGGTGCGATGCAGGTCAAACCGTCCACCAGTGAACTGGCCGACGCCGGCTACCAAATGGATGCCGAGAAAATTTATATCTACGAACTGCCGGAATAACGCTGATCGCCCTTTCATTGAGCTGAGTCAACAGACCGGACGGAACGATCTTTACCATTGGACGTACAACTTCTAAACGTCCTCTGGAGCTCCCATGAACAAGTCTCTGCTCGGCGCGTCCCTCTTCGCCCTCGCACTCGCCGCCCCTGCCGTCCACGCTCACGAAGCGGGTGACATTCTGATTCGTGCCGGTGCAATCACCGTGAACCCGAAGGCAGACAGCGGCACCGTCAAAGTTGACCAGGGTCCACTGGCCGGCGCCAACCTGGGCGGCAAGGCGACCATGAGCAGCGACACCCAGCTGGGTTTGAACTTCGCCTACATGCTCACCAGCCATGTCGGTATCGAACTGCTGGCGGCCACGCCGTTCGAGCATGACGTGAAGCTTAAGAACACCGCCCTCGGCGCCGCCAACGGCAAGCTCGGTACGCTGAAACACCTGCCGCCGACCCTGAGCGTCGTGTACTACCCACTGGACAATAAATCCCCGTTCCAGCCGTACGTAGGCGCCGGTATCAACTACACCTGGATCTACGACGAACACGTCGGCAGCCGCGCCTCCGAAGCCGGTTTCAGCAACTTCAAGGCCGAGAACTCCTGGGGCTGGGCTGCGCAGATCGGCGCGGACTACATGATCAACGACAAGTGGATGATCAACGCCCAGGCGCGTTACATCGACATCAGCACCAAGGCCACCGTGGAAAACAACGCCGTGGCGCCTGGCACCCGGGCCAAGGTCAATGTGGACGTGGACCCGATGGTTTACATGGTGGGTATCGGCTACAAGTTCTAAGCAACACTGCATAACCAATGTGGGAGGGGGGTTGCTGTAGTGAGGGGGCTTGTCCCGCGCTGGGTGCACCGCGGTCCAATGGGACTGCTGCGCAGTCCGGCGCGGGGCAAGCCCGCTCACTACAGCAATCCCCCTCCCACATTTGGTTTTGTATTGAGTCAGCTGTGGCGGTAGAACCGGTCCAGCAATGCCGGTAGCCCCGCCCGCCACGCCCGCGGCTTGATGCCGAAGGTGTGGAGGATTTTCTTGCAGGCCAGCACCGCATGCTGCGGTTCGTCTGCTGCATCCGGCCGTGCCGCGTGGGCCTGGGCGGTGGGCGCTTCGATGGCCAGCGCATGGTAGCTGCGCGCTTCGGTGAGGATCGCCTGGCCCAGCGCCAGCGGCGTGGTCGCCTCATGCCCGGCGTAGTGGTAAGTGCCCCACAGCGGCGCCGCGCAATCGAGTTGCTTGAGCACCGAGATGATCACCCGTGCGGCATCGTCCACCGGCGTCGGGTTACCGCGGCGGTCGTCCGCCATCAACAACTCATCCGGTTTCTCGGCCCGGGCCAGGAAGCGCCCGAGGGTGCCGTCGACGCTGTCATCCAACAGCCAGCCAAAACGCAACAGCACATGTTGCGGACACGTCGCGCGCACGCTCTGTTCGATCCGCCATAACGCCTGGCCGCGCAGGCCCAGGGGCACCGGCTCGTCCTTTTCGCTGTAGGCGGTGGCGCGGGAGCCATCGAACACGCGGTAGCTGGACGGTTGCAGCAGGGTAATGTTGTGGTGCTGGCACAGTTCAGCCAGGCGCTCGATGGCGAACTCCTGGGCGGCCAGGCGGGTTTCGCTGACGGCTTCGGCCTGGAACCAGTCGAAATAGTAGGCGAGGTTGATCAACGCATCGGGACGGGTGTCGTCGAGCAATTGGGTGAGGCTTGCGGCATCCCAGCCGTCTTGGGGCGGTTTGGGTGCGAGGAAACCAATGTCTTCCTCTGCACCGAGGCGAATCAGCGCCTGCCCGAGGGCATTCCCGCCGCCCAGTAACATAAGGCGCATTCGCATAGATTGAGCAGGCCCGGTCTGTTTGGAACGATGGTTATGGTCGGCAAGCCCGTGAGGCGTGCCGTAGGTTTATTCCAGAATCGTTGCATTTTGCGGGTTTGTAGCGCAACCGTCACGGATAAAGTGCGGGGTTGCAACTTGTTGGAGTGGGCTGCATAACTTAGGCATGAACCTTCCTGAATCAACCGACACGGTCTTGAACGGCTTCCACCCCGCCGTCAGCACCTGGTTCCGCCACACCTTCCCTTCGGTGACCAGCGCCCAGGCCCAGGCGTGGCCGCTGATCCGCCAGCGCCGCTCGACGCTGATCGCAGCGCCCACCGGCTCCGGCAAGACGCTGACGGCGTTCCTCGCGGTGCTCGATGACCTGGTTCACCAGGGCCTGGCCAACGGCGGGCAACTGCCAGACGAGACGCTGGTGGTGTATGTGTCGCCGCTCAAGGCGCTGTCCAATGACATCCAGATCAACCTGCAAACCCCGCTGGCCGGGATCACCGAGCATTTGCAGCGCCTGGGCCTGCCGCCACTGGTGATCCGCACCGCCGTGCGCACCGGCGATACCCCGCAGAAAGACCGCGCACAGATGCGCAAGCGCCCGCCGCATATCCTGGTGACCACGCCGGAATCGCTCTACGTGCTGCTGGGCTCGGACTCCGGCCGGCAGACGCTGGCCAGCACGCGCACGGTGATCGTCGATGAAATCCACGCCATCGCCGCCAGCAAACGCGGCAGCCACCTGGCCTTGAGCCTGGAGCGCCTGCAAGGCTTGTGCGCCGAGCCGCTGACCCGCATCGGTCTGTCGGCCACGCAAAAACCCATCGAAGCGGTGTCGCGCTTTCTGGTGGGCACTGAGCGAACGTGCGACATCGTCGACATCGGCCATGCCCGCCCCCGTGACCTGGATATCGAAGTGCCTCCGGTGCCGCTGTCGGCGGTGATGGCCAACGATGTCTGGGAGCTGGTCTACGACCGCCTCTCCGCCCTTGCCCGTGAGCACCGCACCACGCTGATCTTCGTCAACACCCGGCGCCTGGCCGAACGCTTGGCCCGGCACTTGAGCGAGCGCCTGGGCAAGAGCGCCGTCGCCGCCCACCACGGCAGCCTGGCCAAGGAGATGCGCCTGGACGCCGAGCAACGGCTCAAGGCCGGCGAGCTGCAAGTGCTGATCGCCACAGCGTCCCTGGAACTGGGGATTGATATCGGCGATGTCGATTTGGTGTGCCAGATCGGTTCGCCGGGCTCCATCAACGGCTTTCTGCAACGGGTGGGCCGCTCCGGGCATCAGGTCGGCGGCACGCCCAAGGGGCGCCTGTTCGCCACCACCCGCGACGATCTGATCGAATGCGCCGCCCTGCTCGATTGTGTGCGGCGGGGAGAACTGGACACCTTGCAGATCCCGGTGGCGCCCCTGGACGTGCTGGCCCAGCAGATCATCGCCGAGGTCAGTGCCCAGGAGTGGCCGGAGCAGGCCCTGCTTGACCTGATCCACCGCGCCGCGCCCTACGCCACCCTGGATGAACGCCACTATCAGGCGCTGCTGCAGATGCTCGCCGAGGGCTACAACGGGCGCCAGGGTATCCGCAGCGCGTACCTGCACCGCGATGCCCTGACCCGCACCCTGCGCGGTCGCCGTGGCGCCAAGCTGACCGCCGTGACCAGCGGCGGCACCATCCCCGACAACGCCGACTACAGCGTGTTGCTCGAACCCCAAAGCCTGAACATCGGCAGCGTCAACGAAGACTTCGCAGTGGAAAGCATCGCCGGGGATATCTTCCAGCTCGGCAATACCTCCTACCGCATCCTGCGGGTCGAGGCCGGCAAAGTGCGGGTCGAAGACGCCCACGGCCAGCCGCCGACCATTCCGTTCTGGCTCGGCGAAGCGCCGGGGCGCAGCAATGAGTTATCCGCCGCTGTCGCGCGTTTGCAGGGGCAACTCGACACCCTGCTCAGCGCCAGCCCCGGCAACCTGCAACCGGCGCAAGACTGGCTCACCGGCACCCTTGGCCTGAACCGCGCCAGCGCCGAACAGACCCTCGACTACCTGGCCCGCGCGCGCCTGGCCCTCGGCGCGTTGCCGTCCCAGGACACGTTGATCATGGAGCGGTTTTTCGACGAATCCGGCGGCACCCAGTTGATCATCCACACGCCGTTCGGCAGCCGCGTCAACCGGGCCTGGGGCCTGGCCTTGCGCAAGCGTTTTTGCCGCACCTTCAATTTCGAATTGCAGGCGGCAGCCAGCGAAAATGCGATCGTGCTGTCGCTGTCCACCAGCCACAGTTTCGAGCTGAATGAGGTGTGGCGTTACCTCAACAGCAACAGTGCCGAACACCTGCTGATCCAGGCGGTGCTGGATGCGCCGCTGTTCGGCGTGCGCTGG
Organism: Pseudomonas sp. Yb2C2; assembly: GCF_052112325.1. NCBI lineage: Bacteria > Pseudomonadati > Pseudomonadota > Gammaproteobacteria > Pseudomonadales > Pseudomonadaceae > Pseudomonas > Pseudomonas sp. Yb2C2. The sequence continues at coordinate 220,296 of NZ_JAVAJK010000008.1, forward strand.
CGCTGGAACGCCGGCGTGGCCCTGGCGCTGCCGCGCTTTACCGGTGGGCGCAAGGTGGCGCCGCAGATCCAGCGCATGAAGAGCGAAGACCTGATCGCCAGTGTGTTCCCCGACCAGATCGCCTGCCTGGAAAACCTCGCCGGTGAACGCGAAGTACCCGAGCACCCGCTGGTGGAACAAACCCTCGATGACTGCCTGCACGAAGCCATGGACAGCGACGCCTGGCTTGCCTTGCTGCGGCGCATGGAGCGCGGCGAAGTGCGCTTGATCAGCCGCGACCTGCCGGCGCCCTCGCCCATGGCCGCCGAAATCCTCAGCGCGCGCCCCTACACCTTTCTCGACGATGCACCGCTGGAAGAACGCCGCACCCAGGCCGTGCTCAACCGCCGTTGGAGCGACCCACAGAGCACCGACGACCTGGGCGCACTGGATGCGGACGCCATCGCCGGCGTGCGCGAAGAGGCCTGGCCGGCGCCCCATGGCGTGGATGAAATGCATGAGGCACTGATGAGCCTGGCGTGCATCGCCAGCCACGAAGTCACGGCGCAATGGGCCGAGTGGCTGAACGCCTTGGCCAAGGCTGGCCGCGCCTTTCAGTTGTCCAATGGCCTGTGGGTCGCGGTGGAGCGCCTGGGGTGTTTGCAGGCGATCTACCCCAACAGCTTGCCGTTGCTCCCCGGCTTCGATGAGCCCTGGACCTTTGACGACGCGCTGGTGGAACTGCTGCGTGCGCGCCTGGGTGGCTTCGGCCCGCAGAGCATTATCGAGATCGCCGCGCCACTGGCCTTGCCGCTGGCCGACATCACCCAGGCACTGGCCCGCCTGGAGCAGGAAGGCTACGTGCTGCGCGGTCGCTTCAGCCCCGGCGCACTCGAGGAACAATGGTGCGAACGGCATCTGCTCGCACGCATTCATCGCTACACGGTCAAGCGCCTGCGCCGGGAAATCGAGCCGGTGGCGCTGCAGGATTTCATGCGCTTCCTGTTCGATTGGCAGCATCTGTCCGATAGCACACGTGGCCAGGGCAGCGCGATGCTGCCGCAGATTGTCGGCCAGTTCGAAGGCTACGCCGCCGCCACGTCGGCCTGGGACAGTGACCTGCTCAGTGCGCGGCTCAAGGATTACTCATCGACCTGGCTCGACGAGCTGTGCCGCAGCGGCAAGCTGGTGTGGACGCGCTTGAGCAACAAGTCCGGCGCCATCGCCCTGCGCAGCACGCCGGTGGTGCTGTTGCCGCGCAGCCAGGTGGCATTGTGGAGCGGGCTCACCGAACCCACCGATAGCACGACGCTGTCGCCCAAGGCGCAGAAAGTCCACCTGGCCTTGCGCGAACACGGCGCGCTGTTTTTCGATGAGCTGGTGCACGAAGCCCATCTGTTGCGCAGCGAACTGGAAACCGCCTTGCAGGAACTGGTCGGCGCCGGCCTGGTGAATGCCGACAGTTTTGCCGGGTTGCGCGCACTGACCACCCCGGCCAGCAAGCGCCAGGCGCGCAGCAGTCGGCGCGGGCGTGGGGCGTTTATCGGCGGCATGGACGATGCCGGACGCTGGGCGCTGATTCGCCGCCCATCGACCGCCGCCGGCCCGCACTCGGCCGAAACCCTGGAACATGTGGCGATGACCTTGCTGCGCCGTTATGGCGTGGTGTTCTGGCGTTTGCTGGAGCGCGAGGCGGATTGGTTGCCGAGTTGGCGCGAACTGCTACGCACATTCCATCGGCTGGAAGCCCGGGGTGAGATTCGCGGCGGGCGGTTTGTCAGCGGGCTGGCGGGTGAGCAGTTTGCGCTGCCGGAGGCGATCCCATTGCTGCGCGAGGTGCGGCGCCGCCCCCATGACGGGAGTTTGATCGCCGTGTGCGGGGCTGACCCGCTGAACCTGGTGGGCACACTGTTGCCGGGCAGCAAGGTGCCGGCGGTGAGTGGGAATCGTGTTGTGTATCGGGATGGGTTGCCGGCGGCGGTGATGGTGGGGGGCAAGCAACAGATATTGCTGGATGTGGATCAGCAGTCAATACGGGACAAGCTGATCCAGCACCGCGCAAATCCGTAGCAGCTGTCGAGCCCCGGCGAGGCTGCGTCGGCCGCGACTCGATTCTGAATCGGCAGCGCGCCTGACGCAGCCTCGCTGGCGCTCGGCAGCTGCTACGGGGTGGAGGATTATTGAGTACGCGGCTGCTCCGTCAACACCACCGACGCCGGCACCTCTTCATCCGGCTCATCCACCTGGGGTGTACGCTTGGGCAACAAAACCTGCTGTGGATAAGTCTGCGCGAAGTGCACCTCATCACAGTTATCCACAAGCTTTTTCAAACGCTGGTTGAACGCACGGCTCACCGCATATTGCCCACCCGACACGGTACGGAACTGCGCCGTGAGCACCACGCCATTAAGGTCCATCTTGTCGACGCCAAACACCTCCAGCGGCCCTTGCAGGTTGTACTTGAGGAACACATCGTCGCGGATCGACTGCCCGGCCTCGCGGATCAGTTCCACGGCCTTGTCCACATCGGTGTCGTAGGTGAACTGCACCGAGAAGAACGCATAGGCAAATTGCCGCGACTGGTTGGTGACCGCCTTGATCTGCCCGAACGGCACCGAATGCACAAAGCCCTTGCCGTCGCGCAGGCGCAGGGTACGGATGGTCAGGCCTTCGACGGTGCCGGCGTGGCCGGAATCAAGCACCACCCAGTCGCCGATGGACAAGGTGTCTTCGATGATGATGAACAGGCCGGTAATCACGTCCTGCACCAATTGCTGGGAGCCGAAACCAATCGCCAGGCCGACCACACCGGCCCCCGCCAGCAACGGCGCGACGTTGATGCCCAGGTTGGCCATGGTGGTGATTGCGCAGATCACCACCAGGATGATTTTCACCGCATTGCGCAGCAGCGGCAGGATGGTCTTCACCCTTGTGCTGGGCTGGCGATTGGAGCGTTTGTTCACCGGCGGTTTCAGCGCTTCCTGGATCGCCGTGTCGAGCACCACCCAGAACAACCAGGTCATCAGCAGGATCAGGCCGATGCTGCTGAGGGAATCGCTGATCGCGCGTCCCACCGAGTTGCGCTGGGCGAATTCGAACAGCGACACGCCCCAGATCCGCCCGAGTATTTCGATAAAGGCGATGGCCATGACAATGCGCAGGATCGCGTGCAACAGGCTGAGAAAACGCTCCTTGTAGGCACTGCTGCGCTGGATAGCCACCTGGCTGCGGGACTTGAACAGGTGTTGCAGCACCGTGCTCAGGAATACCGTGCCGATCAACAGAATCGTGGTGAACAGCGCGCAGCGCAGGGCTTTCTGGTTGTCGTCGCCGGCGCCGATCAGGTTGATCGCCGAGACCAGCACCATCAACAGGATCGGCCAGTACCAAAGGCCGGAAAATATCCGCAGCGACTGCTGCAACGCCGGGTGTTTCAGGCGCTGGGCCAGCGGTCGATTACGGATCAGGTGGGCCACCGGGCGGCGCAGGCGCACCACCAGCACGCCAAAGATCACCGCCGCGAACAGGCCGGTAAACACCGCGATACTGCTGGTGATATTGCCCCCGAGCTGGCGGGCGATCTGCGGACTGGTCAGGGCGTCGCTGAGGGCAGCGAGGAAGCCGATCAGGAACAGCGGCTTGGGGCAGTAGTCGCGAATGATCTGCACCGCCGGCCGCTTATGGCCGACGTTGAACATCACAATCACGCACAGCAGCATCGACGTGGAGAAGATGCCGCTGCTGGTCGCATAGGCAAAGCACAGCGCCAGTGCGCGACCTATGGACGTGGGCAGGAAGTGACTGACATAGAGCGTCAGCGGCAGGCAGATCAGCGCCGGGATCGTGTAGGGCACCACATAACCCAGCACGCCTTGCAGGCGCCCCCGCCGTTCGATGAAAGGACGACGACTCAGGCGCAGCACGATAAACCGCCCCAGCAGCGTCAACCCAACGAAGGCACCGACCCACACCCCGGACAGCAGCAGGAAGTCGCCGGCCACGCTCCACGGCGAACGCTCCGACGTCTGGTCAACCAACCGGCCGACCTCATCTGCCGCGCGGTCCGCGCGCAGGCGCCAGGCATCAACAAGGTTCTGATTGAGGTCGAGCTTGTTCTGCACATCATCGATGCTGGAACTGATGGCACCGAGCAATCCGCCCTCTACCAGCAACTCCGGTTTGGCCGGTGCTTCGGCTTCCGGCGCGGTGGCAGCGGCGTACAGTGCGCCGCTGCCGCAGAACAGCAGCGCGCCGAGCAGTAATGCAGTCTTTAGATTCAGCAAAACACCGGGCTCCTTCAGAAGGGTCTGTAAGGAACTGACGAATTTGAGCACTGATCGTTCCCCTGTTTCAGCATCTTTGCCGCTTGGGCAACTATCAAATGCGGCCTGCATGCCGGGGTGAGGCGTGGTGGCCTTCGGCACAGTTTTGAACCTGCACCGTCTGTAGGACGGTGGAAACTTTCGCGCAAATTGCACGGTCATCCCAAAACGGAGGTCAATCGACCCACATCGACGGGAGTAACCATGGCGGCGATTCATATCGGCATTTCCGGCTGGCGCTACACGCCTTGGCGGGGGGATTTCTACCCCGAGGGGCTGACCCAGAAACGCGAGCTGCAGTTTGCGTCACGGGCCGTCAACAGCATCGAGATCAACGGTTCGTTCTACGCGCTGCAAACTCCCAAGCGTTACGCCGAGTGGTATGCCCAGACGCCTGAAGACTTCATGTTCAGTGTCAAGGCACCGCGCTACATCACGCATATCCTGCGCCTGCAGGATGTGCACAAGCCGATGGCGAACTTCTTCGCCTCCGGAGTGCTGGAGCTGAAAGACAAACTCGGCCCGATCCTGTGGCAGTTTCCGCCCAGCTTTAAATTCGATCCGCTGCTGTTCGAAGCCTTCCTCGCCGAATTGCCCACCGACACCCGGCAGGCCGCCACCCTCGCCCACCAGCATGAGCCGCGCCTGAACGGCAAGGCCAGCCTGCAGGCCCACGGCAAGCGCGCCCTGCGCCACGCGGTGGAGATTCGTCATAACAGTTTTGCGGTGCCGGAGTTTGTGCAGATGCTGGATAAGCACGGCGTGGCGTTGGTGGTGGCAGACACCGCCGGCAAGTGGCCGTATCTCGAAGATGTTACCGCCAACTTCATGTACTTGCGTTTGCACGGCGACAAGCAGCTGTACGCCAGCGGTTATACCGATGAAGCCCTCAAGCGCTGGGGCGATCGCATCGAACGTTGGGCCCACGGCAAGCAACCGGCCGATGCGCACCTGGCCGCCCCGCAGCACAAACCGCGCGCCCGCAAACAGCGGGATGTGTTTTGCTTTTTCGACAATGACATCAAAGTGCGTGCGCCCTTCGATGCACGCCACTTGCTGCAGCGTTTCGGGCTGGACAGGCAGCTTTCCACCGAGCCCGGCAAGTTGCCTGAACCGGGGGTGTTGCCATGACGCATCCGGAATGGGTCCCCATTACGCCCACCGTCGCCATCACTCGCTTCACGGTGCTGACGGTCAATATCCACAAGGGCTTCACCGCCTTGAACCGACGCTTCATCCTGCCCGAGCTGCGTGAAGCGGTACGCAGTGTGGGCGCTGATATGGTGTTCCTGCAGGAAATCCACGGCACCCACGAGCGCCATCCCCAGCGCTACAGCGACTGGCCGAACATGCCGCAGTACGAGTTCCTCGCCGACAGCATCTGGCCGCAGTTCGCCTACGGGCGCAACGCGGTCTACCCCCATGGCGACCACGGCAATGCGTTGCTGTCGAAATTCCAGATCGTGAGTTACGACAACCTCGACATCTCCCAAAGCGGCCATGAAAACCGTGGCCTGTTGCATTGCGTGCTGCGCTTGCCTGGCACCGGACAGGAAGTGCATGCGATCTGCATCCACCTGGGCTTGCGCGAGGTGCATCGCCAGCAGCAATTGCGCTTGCTGGAGCAGCGTATCAGCGAGATCCCGGCGGATGCGCCGTTGGTGGTTGCCGGCGATTTCAATGACTGGCGCCAACGCGCCGACCTCAGCCAAAGCGGCCTGCAGGAAGTATTCATGCAGGCCCACGGTAAACCCGCACGCACCTTTCCGGCACGCCTGCCGCTGCTGGCACTGGACCGCATCTATGTGCGCAATCTAAAGATTCATCACCCCAAGGTGCTGACCACCCGCCCCTGGTCCCATCTGTCAGACCACGTGCCCCTGTCGGTGGAGATTGAACTATGAACATTGCCGTTGAGCACATTTCTACCGACCAGCCGCCGGATGAAGCCAAGGCTCGCGACCTCGATTACGGCTGGCAGCCTGACAACCGGCTCGAGTTGCTGGAGAACGGCGAGGCGTACTTTCCCAAAGTATTCGACGCCTTGCGCGGGGCGCAGCGGGAGATCCTGCTGGAGACCTTTATCCTCTTCGAAGACAAGGTCGGCCATGAGCTGCAACGCATCTTGATCGACGCAGCGCAGCGTGGAGTCAAGGTGGTGGTCAGCCTGGATGGCTTTGGCTGCGGCGAACTGAGCCGCGCTTTTCTCGGCGAATTGGCCCAGGCCGGGGTGGCCGTGCAGATGTTTGACCCGGCGTCCAAGACCCTGGGTATTCGCACCAACTGGTTTCGCCGCCTGCACCGCAAGATCGTGGTGGTGGATGCCACCGTGGCGTTTATCGGCGGGATCAATTTTTCTGCCGATCACCTGGGGGATTTCGGCCCCGAGGCCAAGCAGGATTACGCGGTGCAGGTGATAGGCCCGGCGGTGGCCGACCTGCATCATTTCGCCCTCGCCCAAAGCGGCCGCCAGGTGCGTACGCGGCGCGGTTGGCGACGGCGCCAGCGACGGCCATCGCCTTGGCCGACCGATACAGGCGAGGGCCTGGTGCGCTTGATTTACCGCGACAACCTGCAGCACCGCGACGACATTGAAGAGGCCTACATCCATGCCTTGAGCAAAGCCCGGGAACGCGCGGTGATTGCCAATGCCTATTTCTTCCCCGGTTACCGCCTGCTGCGTGAGATCCGCAATGCGGCGCGCCGTGGCGTGAAGGTGCAATTGATCATGCAGGGCCAGCCCGATGTGCTGCTGGCCAAGCTGGCCGCGCGCATGCTCTACGACTACCTGCTCAAGGATGGCGTGGTGATTCATGAATATTGCCAGCGCCCGCTGCACGGCAAAGTCGCGCTGGTGGATGACGAGTGGAGCACCGTGGGTTCGAGCAACCTCGACCCGTTAAGCCTGTCGCTGAACCTGGAGGCCAACGTGCTGATTCGTGACCGGGCGTTCAATCAGCACCTGTACAAACGCCTGGACGTACTCGCCAAGGAGCATTGCCAGACCATGCCGGAAAACCGCAAGCCGCGCCTGTGGCTATGGCGACTGACCGTCGGTTTCCTGGTGTTCCATGTGATGCGCCACTTCCCCGCGCTGACCGGCTGGTTCCCGGCGCACAAGCCACGGTTGAAACCCTTCGAGGCTCGAACCCATGACATCTGAAGCCAACGGTTCACGCTTAAAGCGCTGGAAGAAACCGCTGACCGTGGCGTTCTTCCTGTTGCTGATCGTGCTGTTCACCCTGCTCGCAAGGCGTATCGACTGGAGCGAAGTGTTCCACACCCTGGGCGATTTCAAGCTGCGCACCCTGCTGATCGCGGGCACGCTGACGTTATGCAGCTTTATCGTCTACGCCTGCTTCGACTTGATCGGCCGCACCTACATTCGCCAACCGCTGCGCTGGAAGCAAATCCTGCCGGTCGGAATCATCAGCTATGCGTTCAATCTGAACCTGAGTGCCTGGGTCGGCGGAATCGCCATGCGCTATCGGCTGTATTCGCGGCTGGGGGTGAGCACTGGCAATATCGCCAAGATTCTCGGGCTGAGCCTGGCCACCAATTGGTTCGGTTATATGGCATTGGCCGGGGTGGTGTTCAGCAGCGGCCTGGTGACCATGCCGCCGGGCTGGAAGCTCAGCAGCGGCGCCCTGCAGGGCGTGGGTGTGCTGTTGGTGCTGGCGAGCCTGGGCTATCTGGCGGCGTGCCAATTCTCGACAAAGCGTGCATGGTCGATTCGCGGCATCGAGATCAACCTGCCGTCGCTGCGCATGGCGTGCCTGCAGTTGGCATTGGGCGCGTTGAACTGGTCGCTGATGGCCGCGGTGATTTTCACCTTGTTGCCCGCCAAGCTGGACTACCCGCTGGTGTTGGGCGTGCTGCTGATCAGCGCGATCGCCGGTGTCATCACCCATATCCCCGCCGGGCTCGGGGTGCTGGAAGCGGTGTTTATCGCACTGCTGCAACATGAAGCGTCGCGCGGCAGTTTGCTGGCCGGGCTGATCGCCTATCGGGCCATTTACTTTATCCTGCCGCTACTGATCGCCCTGGTGATGTACCTCGGTGTCGAGGCCAAAGCCAAGGCACTACGGGTGAAGAAAACACCAGCATGATCGCGTTACTGGGACTGGATGATGCTCAACCGTTCCCCCACTACCATCTCGGTGATCCAGTCCACCAGGATCGAGGTGTAGGCCTGTTGTGACACTGGATCGCTCAGGGAGTGGTCGGCACCATCGATGATGCGGTGCGTCAGGGAGTGCGTGTGCTGGCACGCCGCGCGGTAGCTCATGATGGTGGCGTGGGGCACATGGTCATCGGTTTCCGATTCGACAATCAGCACATCACCGGTAAATTGCGCGCAGGCCTGCAGTGCGCGGTTGGTTTCGGCGTGCACCAGCGTGCTGCGGTAATCCATCAGGTCGGCCTTATCGAGGTCACGCTTGGGCTTGAGCCATTCCTGGTCGCGGTACAACGCAGGCACGCGCAGCGCCAGCCAGCGCACCGGGCGCAATGAGGTGAGAATCGCCGCCAGGTAGCCGCCATAGCTGGTGCCCACCACCGCCACCGCCGAGGTGTCGATGGCCGGGTGCGAGAGCAGTCGGTCGTAGGCCGCCAGCAGATCGCGCAGGTTGTCTTCACGGGTGACGCGGGACAACGGGATACCTGTGCCCGCGTGGCCACGCAGATCGAACGTCAGGCACACGCATCCCAGCCCGGCGATACCTTTGGCGCGCTCCAGGTCCCGCTCCTGGCTACCGCCCCAGCCGTGCACGAATAACACCCCCGGCACCTTCGATTTGGGGCTGAGGAACGTGCCGCTCATCTGTTCGTCGTCGATGTCGATCGCAATGCTTTCGCTTCTAGCCGTCATAAGATTTAACCGTCACGTACTTGAGAAGAAAGTCGCTGTGTTCCGCCGGGCCTCGGTACACCTCGATAGCATCCGCGGGCAGCGCCTGGTCCACGTAGGTTTCTACCGAAGACACCTGAATGGCCTTGAGGCCCGGGTGGTTGATAAAGCTCTGCAGCGCCGCGACTTCCGCGCTGCTGGCGCCCCCCATGCGCCAGGATTGTTCAAGCACACCACTGCGCCGCTGGCCGTCGCTGTCCAGGCCCTGGGCGATATCGTAGTTGCGCCGGGACGCGTAGAAACCCGGGTAAGCCTCATCGGCGGCCGCGTCGAAGACCTGGGCTTGCTCGATGGCTTGGCGCACGTCGCCGGGCAGCTCGAGCTTGAGCAAATCGTCATAACCGCCAGGCACCACCAGCAGGTTGGAGCCACCGTAGACCTCCTCGCCCTGTCCGTCCTGGGTCAGGTATTGCTCGCCGCAGTAGCTGATGACCTGATCGCCGATAAAACTCTGGCCCACACTATGGGTGACCACATCGTGCAGGTCTTGTTCCAGCACGACGCCTTCGCTGAACATCCGGGCCGCTTCGGGGCGCGCCACCACGGCCTCGAACTCATCCAGGCTGTGGATAACTTCCTGGCCGCGCCCGGCGCAGGCATGCACCGGTTTCAGGCGGATCGGCCCGCTGTAGAGCAAGCGTTTGGCGGCTTCCTGTGCATCGTTGAGCGCAAATACGCTCAGGCCGTCCAGCACAACGTCGCGCACGCGCTCGCAGAACAAGGGCGACCAGCCTTCGGGGGCTGCAGCGTCCGGGCCCAGCAGGCCGTGACTGATGGCTTTGGTGCCGATGAAATCATGCTCCACATAACCGCCCCACAGGTCTTCGGGGCCCTTGATATCAAGGGCCCGCGCCTGTGCAGGGCCAATCAGCGTTTGCGTGGGAAGCAGGTAGCGTTCACGGCCGGCGTGTTTGCGTGGATCGTAATCACCGCCGTACTTGAGCCCAAGGATTTGCGCCAGCCAGCGCGCAAGGGCTCGGTTGGTTTCGACTTCATGCCGGGGAGCGCCCTCTCGCGTGGAGTGAGCGACTACCCATTTCTTGCGTTGAGTCGGGGTCATGCATCCCCCTTGGCCATCCCGCCATGTGTGTGGGTGGAAGGTTGCAGGGATCAGGCCAAGGCAGGTTCAAAAGTGATGCCTTTGAAATCAATCGCTTGCGCAAAAAGCGATAGCAGTTGGCCTGTATTATTCTGCACGACACCCCCTTGACCGTGGGGCGTTCTGCACGATTCACACGCCAAAACGGCTGCGGTAATCACTGGGTGCCAACCCGGTGATCTTCTTGAAGGTGGCGCGAAACGCACCAGGGTCCTGATACCCCACGGTCCAGGCGATGTGGTCGATGGTGGCGGTGGTGAACTCCAGCATTTGCCGCGCCTTGCCGACACGTAAATGCTGGCAGTATTCGGTGGGTTTCAATCCCGTGGCACTGCGAAAACGCCGTAGGAACGTGCGTTCTTCCAACCCCGCCTCTTGCGCCATGGCGGCCACGGACACATCCACCGCGCCACTGGCTTGCAACCAATGCTGGACCTTGAGGATGGCCGCATCGCCATGGCTGAGGATCGGCGCAAAGTTGCTGCCGCACTGGCTGGCACTGTCGCTGTGCTCGATCACCAGGAAACGCGCGGTATCGGCAGCGACGCTGGGGCCCATCAGGCGGTCGACCAGGCGCAGGCCCAGCTCGGACCAGGCCATCAGCCCGGCGGTGGTGATCAGGTCGCCGTCATCGACGATCGGTTTATCCGCCTCAAGGCGTACAGCCGGATAACGGGTCGCGAAGGATTTGGCTGAGGACCAATGGGTGGTGGCGCTGCGCCCGTCCAACAGACCGCTGCGCGCCAGCAGGATCGAACCGATGCACACGCCACCGAGCACGGTGCCTGCAGCGTGTTGCTGGCGAATCCACTCGAGCAGTGCGGGCGGCGCCTGGTCTTCGGTGAACTCGCCGATTGAAGGCGGCACCAGCACCGCCATCATCGGTTGCTCAGGCCCTGGGTAGCTGTCGAATACCCGCGTGGGTGTGCCATGACCATCTACCTGCCAGTGGCTCACCCGCAGCAACGGCAGCTGTGCGGATTGATGCTCGGCGGCGATCCGGTTGGCGACACCGAACAGATCGGTCAGCCCATGCACCGCTGCCAACTGCGCCCCCTGGTAGATCAACACGCCCAGCTCAACAACCGCCATTGTCAGTTTTCCCCCTGTTATTGTCGGTGCAGCCAATCCCCCGCTCCGGCGCCAGCTAACATACTGGCCCCATCAACCCATCACGAGGCAATACCCATGGCCAAGCAAGCGCTCATCCTAATCGATATCCAGAACGACTACTTCCCTCAAGGCAAGTGGCCGCTCGATGGCGTGGACGCCGCCGCGGACAAGGCTGCGCAGGTGCTCCAGGCGTTTCGCCAGAACGGGGATGCAGTGATTCATGTGCGCCATGAGTTCACGTCCGAGGATGCACCGTTTTTCACGCCGAACTCTGAGGGTGCCTATTTGCACCCCAAGGTGCTGAACGAGGGCAGCGAGCCGGTGGTGCTTAAACATTTCGTGAATGCGTTCCGCGAAACCCCTCTACGCGCCCTTCTGGAACAGCGCAGCATCACCGAACTGGTGGTGGTCGGCAGCATGAGCCATATGTGCATCGATGCGGTGGTGCGGGCCGCAGCGGACCTGGGCTACAAGGTCACGGTGATTCATGACGCATGTGCCACCCGCGATCTGGAGTTCAATGGGCAGGTGATTCCGGCGGCGCAGGTGCATGGCGCGTATATGGCGTCGTTGGCATTTGGCTACGCGGGCGTAGTGTCAGCGGATGAGTATTTGAAGGCGCAGGCAGCAGCGGCGTAAGCGCTGCTTGCTTCTGTGCCGTCAGCGGGTCGCGATGATAAACAGGCGCGGGAAGGGCAGTAATACGGTGCCATCGCCTAGTGCTGGATAAGCCTGTGTAATCCGCGCCTGGTATTCCTGTAGGAAAGCGGCTTTTTCGCTATCGGTCAGTGGCGCGAGAAAGGGTCGCAAGCCCGAGCCCTTGAACCACTCCACCACAGCGGCATGATCCGCCAGCGGGTGCTGGTACGTGGTGTGCCACACATCCACGGTACTGCAGTGTTGGCTCAGCAACTCGTAGTAGTAGCTCACCGAGTGGCGCTCATTGTGTTGGAACGCTCCGATCTTTGCCGCCCATGGGCCATCTGCCGCCACTTCGCGTGCCAGCCGGTGGGCGGGTTCATTGAGGTTGTCTGGGGTTTGTACGGCGAGCGTGCCGCCAGGCGCCAACTGGTCGACCAGATGCGGATAGAGCGTGGCGTGGTTTGGCAGCCATTGCAGCGAGGCGTTGGCGAGGATCACGTCGAATGTCTGCGACGGACTCCAGGCACCGATGTCCGCCAGCTCAAAGTTCAGCGCGGGCAGGCGCTTGCGGGCGTCGACCAGCATGTCGTCGGAACTGTCCAGGCCCGTCACCTGCGCCTGCGGGAAACGCTCGGCCAATACCTGGGTGGAGTTGCCGGGGCCACAACCCAGGTCCACCGCTGTGTGCACCACGGTATTCGGAATGGCCGCGACCAGGTCACGGACCGGACGAGTGCGTTGTTGTTCAAACATCGTGTATTGCTTGGCAGACCAGGTCATCGCGGCTCTCCTTGTTCTGTGGAAGTGGGTTACAGCCTAAATCGAGTGGCCCCCGGAGACAAATGCCAGGGCCGGCGATCGTTCCATCCCGTCATTTAATCCGTTGCGGGTGCAGCTTCATGCATCACGAAATTACAAAAAAGCCCCGAGAGCAGGGCTCACGGGGCTTTTTGGGAAAGCTATACGGATTGCGCCGAGCGATATCCTAGAACGGAATATCGTCATCAAAGCTGTCGAAATCCGGAGCCGGTTGCGGAGCGGCCTGTTGCGGTGCTGGACGCGACTCACGCTGTGGCTGCTGGCTTGGCTGCGGACGCGTCTGCTGTGGACGCGGTGCCGAGTTGGACATACCGCCCTGGCCTTGTTGGTCGCCCTGTGGACGGCCGCCCAGCAGTTGCATGGTGCCTTGCATGTCGACCACGATTTCAGTGGTGTAACGCTTGATGCCGTCTTTTTCCCACTCGCGGGTTTGCAGCTTGCCTTCGATGTAGACCTGCGAACCTTTGCGCAGGTATTCACCGGCGATCTCTGCGACCTTGCCGAACATCGACACACGGTGCCATTCGGTTTTCTCGACCTTCTGGCCGGTCTGCTTGTCGGTCCATTGTTCGCTGGTCGCCAGACTCAGGTTGGTCACGGCGTTACCGTTAGGCAAGTAGCGAACTTCGGGATCCTGGCCGCATGTACCGACCAATATGACTTTGTTAACCCCACGGGCCATAACGTTCTCCTATGCTGGGCGCGCTGTCGGCACTGGGTTGACCAGTTGCTCGAGCGTCGCGCGATCCAATAATTCGGTGTCCAATTTGATGTAAATGGCCGCCTCTTCAGCGACCACGACTGCATCTGTTACCCCTACGACTGCCTTCAGGCGCTCTACCAGACCGCTTTCACGGATCGCCTCAGGCGATAGCGGCAAACGCAGGCTTGTGACGTAGGGAGGTTCGCGCATGGTAACAGCAAAGGCCAACCAAAGTGCAGCCAGCCCGGCGCATCCGAGGAACACAACCGACAAACCGCCATGCTGGAACATCCAGCCGCCCATGATGCCGCCCAGCGCCGAGCCAAGGAACTGGCTGGTGGAATACACCCCCATCGCCGTGCCTTTGCCGCCGGCCGGTGAAACTTTACTGATCAGCGAAGGCAATGAAGCCTCCAGCAGGTTGAACGCGGTGAAGAACACCACCGTGCCAATAACCAGCGCCCGTAGGCTGTCGCCGAACTGCCAGAAGAATAGTTCAGTGAGCATTAATGTCGCGACGGCACCGAGCAAAACTCGTTTCATTTTGCGTTTCTTCTCGCCATAGATGATGAACGGGATCATGGCGAAGAACGAAATCAGCAGTGCGGTGAGGTAGACCCACCAGTGCTGTTCCTTGGGCAGCCCGGCTTTTTCCACCAGCGCCAGGGGCAAGGCGACGAAGCTGCACATCAGCATTGCGTGTAAGACGAAGATACCTAAATCCAGGCGCAACAGATCCGGGTGCTTGAGCGTCGGCAACAGGGCCTTGCGTGCGACGCCCGACTCACGGTGCTGCAACGTGCCAGTGGAGCGCGGCACCATGAAGGCCACGATCACGATCCCGAACAACGCCATGCCGCCGGTGGCAAGGAACAGGCCGTGCAAGCCAAAGGCACGCGTCAGCAATGGGCCCACGACCATGGCCACGGCGAACGACAGACCGATGGTCATGCCGATCATGGCCATGGCCTTGGTGCGGTGTTGCTCACGGGTCAGGTCGGACAGCAGCGCCATGACGGCAGCGGAAATCGCCCCGGCACCTTGCAGTATGCGTCCGGCGATCACGCCCCAGATCGAATCGGATTGTGCCGCGAGCACGCTGCCGAGGGCGAAGACAATCAGCCCGAGGTAAATCACCGGGCGCCGGCCAATCCGGTCGGAAATGATTCCGAACGGGATCTGAAAAATCGCCTGGGTCAGGCCATAGGCGCCAATCGCCAGGCCGATCAGTGCGGGGGTCGCGCCTGCCAGATCCATTCCATAGGTCGCCAGTACCGGCAACACCATGAACATGCCAAGCATACGGAACGCGAACACCAGGGCCAGACCGCTTGCTGCTCGGGTCTCGCCGCTACTCATGCGTTCGCTGTGGGGATCGTGCATGGAAAAACCTCGTGTGAACCGGCGGCGATTCTACCAGTCCCATCGATTGAGAGGGTATATGCGGCGCTTTGCCGCGCAGCTTTCATGTAAGGCTGCACCCGGCACTTTGACAGTGTATATTCATCCAGTCTTTAGCCGTATACTCCTGCATTATTTACGCCCGCCGTGCGAGGCCATCTTGGACAAGATCCTGATTCGTGGGGCTAGAACCCACAACCTGAAGAACATCGACCTGACCCTGCCCCGGGACAAACTGATCGTCATCACCGGCTTGTCCGGCTCCGGCAAATCGTCCCTGGCGTTCGACACGCTGTATGCCGAAGGTCAGCGGCGCTATGTGGAATCGCTGTCGGCCTATGCCCGTCAGTTCCTGTCGATGATGGAAAAGCCGGACGTCGACACCATTGAAGGCCTGTCGCCGGCGATTTCCATTGAGCAGAAGTCGACCTCCCACAATCCGCGTTCCACCGTGGGCACCATCACCGAAATCTACGACTACCTGCGCCTGCTGTACGCGCGGGTGGGTATCCCCCGTTGCCCGGACCACGACATTCCGCTGGAAGCCCAGACCGTCAGCCAGATGGTCGACCTGGTGCTGGCCCAACCGGAAGGTGCCAAGCTGATGCTGCTGGCACCGGTGATTCGCGAGCGCAAGGGCGAACACCTCTCTGTATTCGAAGAGCTGCGTGCTCAAGGTTTCGTACGTGCGCGTATCAACGGCAAGCTCTATGAGCTGGACGAAGCGCCGAAACTCGACAAGCAGAAGAAGCACTCGATTGATGTCGTGGTCGATCGCTTCAAGGTGCGGGCCGACCTGCAGCAGCGTCTGGCCGAATCGTTCGAGACCGCGTTGAAGCTGGCGGATGGCATTGCCCTGGTGGCACCGATGGATGATGAGCCGGGTGAAGAGATCATCTTCTCCGCGCGCTTTGCCTGCCCGATCTGTGGCCACGCCATCAGCGAGCTGGAGCCCAAGCTGTTCTCCTTCAACAACCCGGCCGGGGCCTGCCCGACCTGCGATGGCCTGGGCGTGAAGCAATTCTTCGACATCAAGCGCCTGGTCAACGGCGACCTGACATTGGCGGAGGGCGCGATACGCGGCTGGGACAGGCGTAACGTCTACTACTTCCAGATGCTCGGGTCGTTGGCGTCCCATTACAAGTTCAGCCTTGAAGTACCTTTCAACCAACTGCCGGCAGACCAGCAGAAAGTCATCCTCAATGGCAGCGGCTCGCAGAACGTCGACTTCAAGTACCTGAACGACCGTGGCGACATCGTCAAGCGCTCACATCCGTTCGAAGGCATTGTCCCCAACCTGGAACGCCGCTACCGCGAGACTGAATCGGCGAGTGTGCGCGAAGAGCTGGCGAAATTCCTCAGCACCCAACCTTGCCCGGATTGCCGGGGCACTCGCCTGCGTCGTGAGGCGCGGCATGTATGGGTGGGTGAGAAAACGCTGCCGGCGGTGACCAACCTGCCGATCGGCGATGCCTGTGAATACTTTGGTGTGCTAAAGCTCACCGGGCGCCGTGGGGAAATTGCCGACAAGATCCTCAAGGAGATCCGCGAGCGCCTGCAGTTCCTGGTTAACGTTGGCCTGGACTATCTGTCGCTGGATCGCAGCGCAGATACGTTGTCCGGCGGTGAAGCGCAGCGAATTCGCCTGGCCAGCCAGATTGGTGCCGGCCTGGTGGGGGTGTTGTACATCCTCGATGAGCCTTCGATTGGTTTGCACCAGCGGGACAACGATCGCCTGCTGGGCACGCTGAAACACCTGCGGGATATCGGCAATACGGTGATCGTGGTCGAGCACGATGAAGATGCGATTCGCCTGGCGGACTACGTGGTCGATATTGGCCCAGGCGCCGGCGTACATGGAGGACATATTGTCGCCGAGGGCACGCCTGCCGAGGTAATGGCACATCCCGACTCGTTGACCGGCAAGTACCTGTCCGGCCGTGTGAAGATCGCAGTGCCAGCCAAGCGTACACCGCGCAACAAGAAGATGGCGTTGCACCTCAAGGGCGCGCGCGGCAACAACTTGCGCAATGTTGACCTGGAAATACCACTGGGCCTGCTGACCTGCGTGACCGGTGTTTCCGGCTCAGGTAAGTCGACGCTGATCAACAACACGCTGTTCCCCTTGAGTGCCACCGCCTTGAACGGCGCTACCACCCTGGAAGCCGCCGCGCACGACAGCATCAAGGGTCTGGAACACCTGGACAAGGTGGTCGATATCGACCAAAGCCCGATTGGCCGCACACCGCGCTCCAACCCCGCGACCTACACCGGGTTGTTCACGCCTATTCGTGAGCTGTTTGCTGGCGTGCCGGAATCCCGCTCACGGGGCTACGGGCCAGGCCGCTTCTCGTTCAACGTCAAGGGCGGTCGCTGTGAGGCGTGCCAGGGGGATGGCCTGATCAAGGTGGAGATGCACTTCCTCCCGGACATCTACGTGCCGTGCGATGTGTGCAAGAGCAAGCGTTATAACCGCGAAACCCTGGAAATCAAGTACAAGGGCAAGAGCATCCACGAGACCCTGGAGATGACCATCGAGGAAGCGCGGGTGTTCTTTGATGCGGTTCCGGCGCTTGCGCGCAAGCTGCAGACGCTGATGGATGTGGGTCTGTCCTATATCAAGCTGGGGCAGTCGGCGACCACGCTGTCCGGTGGTGAGGCGCAGCGGGTTAAGCTGTCTCGCGAGCTGTCCAAACGCGATACGGGCAAGACCTTGTATATCCTGGATGAGCCGACAACCGGCCTGCACTTTGCGGATATTCAGCAATTGCTGGATGTGTTGCACCGCTTGCGTGATCACGGCAACACCGTGGTGGTGATCGAGCACAACCTGGATGTGATCAAGACGGCCGACTGGCTGGTGGATCTAGGACCGGAAGGCGGATCCAAGGGTGGCCAGATCATTGCGGTAGGTACGCCGGAGCAGGTCTCCGAGATGCCACAATCGCATACGGGTTACTACTTGAAACCATTGCTGGCGCGCGACCGGGCCTGATTTATCAAGCTCAATAAAAAGCCCCTGTCACTGCTGAAGTGACAGGGGCTTTTTTGTAGGAAATCAGAACTGCGATTGCAGGTAGTTTTCCAGGCCAATCAGCTTGATCAAACCCAACTGCTTTTCTAGCCAGTAGGTGTGATCTTCTTCGGTATCGTTCAACTGCACGCGCAGGATTTCCCGCGTGACGAAGTCGCTGTGCTGCTCGCAGAGCTCGATGCCCTTGCAGAGAGCGGCACGCACCTTGTATTCAAGACGAAGATCGGCTGCAAGCATGTCAGGTACGCTGGTACCCACATCCAGATCGTCGGGACGCATACGTGGCGTACCTTCGAGCATCAGGATACGACGCATCAGTGCATCGGCGTGCTGTGCCTCTTCTTCCATTTCGTGGTTGATACGCTCGTAGAGTTCGGTAAAACCCCAGTCTTCGTACATGCGCGAGTGGATGAAATATTGATCACGAGCTGCCAGTTCGCCCGTCAGCAACGTGTTGAGGTAATCGATTACGTCGGGGTGACCTTGCATCGCCCTACATCTCCCTGCTTGAAAGTCTGTAGTTTGAACCATGCTGACTCGGAGGTCACGGGACTAACGGCAGAAAAGTGAAGATTTCCGCAGAAAAGTAGCTGAAATAACGCAAAAACCGCCCAAATGAGGGCGGTTCTGCTTATCGTTTAGAGTCAGTTAAGCGATACACCCAGTGCCTTTGCGATTGCTTCTCCATAAGCAGGATCTGCCTTATAGAAGTGCCGCAGTTGACGCTGGACCACATCACTGGAGACACCGCTCATTGCGCCAGCGATGTTATTGGTGAGCAGTGCTTTCTGCTCATCATTCATCAGGCGGAACAGCGCACCTGCGTGGCTGTAGTAATCGGTGTCTTCGCGATGATCGTAACGATCAGCTGCACCGCTCAAAGCCAACGCTGGCTCGGCGTACTGAGGCGCTTGCTTGGGTGCTTCGGCGTAGCTGTTCGGTTCGTAGTTCGGAGTCGCACCACCATTGCTGCCAAATGCCATTGAGCCATCACGCTGGTAGCTGTTGACCGGGCTGCGCGGAGCATTCACCGGCAATTGCTGGTGGTTGGTACCCACACGGTAGCGGTGAGCATCTGCGTAAGCGAAAACCCGACCTTGGAGCATACGGTCTGGCGACAGGCCAACGCCTGGAACCATGTTGCTTGGGCCAAATGCAGCCTGCTCTACTTCAGCGAAGTAGTTCTGCGGGTTGCGGTTAAGTTCCAGCTCACCCACTTCAATCAACGGGAATTCTTTCTGCGACCAGGTTTTGGTCACATCAAACGGATTCTCGTAATGGGCGTTCGCCTGGGCCTCGGTCATGATCTGGATACAGACCCGCCATTTCGGGAAGTCACCGCGCTCGATCGCACCAAACAGATCCCGCTGGGCGTAATCAGGATCAGTACCGGCCAAACGGGCCGCTTCAGCCGGTGCCAGGTTCTTGATGCCTTGCTTGGTTTTGTAGTGCCACTTCACCCAGTGCCGCTCGCCGCTGGCGTTAATCAAGCTGTAGGTGTGGCTGCCAAAGCCGTGCATATGACGGTAGCCATCGGGAATACCACGGTCCGAAAACAGAATGGTGACCTGGTGCAGCGCCTCTGGGGAGTGCGACCAGAAGTCCCACATCATTTGCGCGCTTTTCAGGTTGCTTTGCGGCAACCGCTTCTGAGTGTGGATGAAATCTGGGAATTTCAGCGGATCGCGTATGAAGAACACTGGTGTGTTGTTACCCACGATGTCCCAATTACCTTCTTCGGTGTAGAACTTCAAGGCGAAACCACGAGGGTCGCGCTCTGTGTCCGCCGACCCACGCTCCCCCCCCACAGTGGAGAAACGCAGGAACGTTGGAGTTTTCTTACCAACGGATTCGAACAATTTGGCGCTGGTGTACTGGGTGATGTCCCGGGTGACCGTGAAGGTCCCGTAGGCACCCGACCCCTTGGCGTGTACGCGACGCTCAGGGATGTTTTCACGGTTGAAATGGGCAAGTTTCTCGATCAGGTGAAAATCGTCAAGAAGCAGCGGGCCGCGCGGGCCGGCTGAACGGGAATTCTGGTTATCCGCAACGGGAGCGCCGCTGGCGGTGGTAAGGATTTTATTCTGGCTCATGCTCAATTTTCCTCAGGTCGGACTTGGAACTGCCGGCTAATCGGCTTGGAGGGAGTATTGACCATCAACATGACACCTACAAATTCATTAAATTGTAAGCTTCAATAGAAAATAACTAACAATACCCCCGCGCACATAGTGCTGAGCGCTATCTGAGGAAGCTTGTACAAATCGCGCTTTTGTTACGCGCACAAAAAACCGGGCACTAGGCCCGGTTCTTCGTTACAGCTTGTCGTCTTACTCGGCGCTTACAGCTTCGCCGGCAGTAGCACGATCAACCAACTCGACGTACGCCATAGGCGCGTTGTCGCCAGCGCGGAAACCGCACTTGAGGATGCGCAGGTAGCCACCCTCACGGGTAGCGTAACGCTTGCCCAGGTCGTTGAAGAGCTTACCAACGATAGCTTTCGAACGAGTACGGTCGAAAGCCAGACGGCGGTTAGCCAGGCTGTCTGTCTTGGCCAAAGTGATCAGCGGCTCAGCAACGCGACGCAGTTCTTTAGCTTTCGGCAGTGTAGTTTTGATCAGCTCGTGCTCGAACAGCGACACCGCCATGTTTTGAAACATGGCCTTGCGGTGCGAGCTGGTACGGCTCAGGTGACGACCACTTTTACGATGACGCATGGTTCATTCCTTACCAAACTCACGTTCGGTGATTACGACGATCAGGCAGTCGCCTTGTCGTCCTTCTTAAGACTTGCAGGCGGCCAGTTGTCGAGGCGCATGCCGAGGGACAGACCGCGGGAGGCCAGAACGTCCTTGATTTCAGTCAAGGATTTCTTGCCCAGGTTCGGAGTCTTCAACAGTTCTACTTCGGTACGCTGAATCAGGTCGCCGATGTAGTAAATGTTTTCCGCCTTAAGGCAGTTAGCCGAACGTACAGTCAGTTCCAGATCGTCAACCGGGCGAAGCAGGATCGGATCGATCTCGTCTTCCTGCTCGATTACCACTGGTTCACTGTCACCTTTGAGGTCGACGAACGCAGCCAACTGCTGTTGCAGAATGGTTGCAGCGCGGCGGATAGCCTCTTCAGGATCCAGAGTACCGTTGGTTTCCAGATCAATAACCAGCTTGTCCAGGTTAGTACGCTGCTCGACACGGGCGTTTTCCACCACGTATGCGATACGGCGAACCGGGCTGAACGAAGAGTCAAGCTGCAAGCGACCAATGCTGCGGCTTTCGTCTTCATCGCTCTGACGCGAGTCGGCCGGTTCATAACCACGACCACGAGCTACGGTGAGCTTCATGTTCAGGGCGCCGTTAGACGCCAGGTTAGCGATTACGTGATCGGGGTTAACGATCTCGACATCATGATCCAGCTGAATATCGGCAGCGGTAACCACCCCCGAACCCTTCTTCGACAAGGTCAGCGTAACTTCGTCACGGCCGTGCAGCTTGATAGCCAGACCTTTAAGGTTCAACAGGATTTCAATTACGTCTTCCTGTACACCTTCGATGGCGCTGTACTCGTGGAGCACACCGTCAATCTCGGCCTCGACTACTGCACAGCCGGGCATTGAGGACAACAGGATGCGGCGCAGCGCGTTGCCCAGGGTGTGGCCAAAACCACGCTCGAGAGGCTCGAGAGTGATCTTGGCGCGGGTTGGACTGACAACCTGCACATCAATGTGGCGGGGTGTCAGGAACTCATTTACCGAAATCTGCATGGATGCACCTATTTTCTAGCCCTTACTTGGAGTAGAGCTCGACAATCAGGCTTTCGTTGATGTCGGCGGACAGATCACTGCGAGCAGGAACGTTCTTGAAAACGCCCGACTTCTTCTCAGTGTCTACTTCTACCCATTCTACGCGGCCACGTTGGGCACACAGATCGAGAGCTTGGACAATGCGAAGTTGGTTTTTTGCTTTCTCGCGAACTGCGACCACGTCACCAGCACGAACCTGGTAGGACGGAACGTTTACGGTCTGACCGTTAACGCTGATCGACTTGTGCGATACCAGCTGACGGGATTCGGCACGAGTCGAACCAAAGCCCATACGGTATACAACGTTGTCCAGACGGCATTCGAGCAGTTGCAGCAGGTTTTCACCGGTTGCACCTTTCTTGCCAGCAGCTTCTTTGTAGTAGCCGCTGAACTGACGCTCGAGAACGCCGTAGATACGGCGGACCTTCTGCTTTTCACGCAGTTGGGTGCCGTAATCGGACTGGCGACCGCGGCGTTGGCCGTGGATACCAGGTGCTGCTTCAATGTTGCACTTCGATTCGATCGCGCGCACGCCGCTCTTCAGGAAGAGATCGGTGCCTTCGCGACGAGCGAGTTTGCATTTTGGACCAATGTAACGAGCCATTCTTTACAATCTCCTGGATTACACGCGGCGCTTCTTCGGCGGACGGCACCCGTTGTGCGGGATTGGCGTCACGTCGGTGATGCTGGCGATCTTATAGCCACAGCCGTTCAAAGCACGGACAGCAGACTCACGACCTGGACCTGGACCTTTGACGTTAACGTCGAGGTTTTTCAGGCCATATTCCAGCGCAGCTTGACCAGCACGTTCAGCAGCTACTTGAGCAGCAAACGGGGTGGACTTGCGGGAACCGCGGAAACCCGAACCACCGGAGGTAGCCCAAGAAAGCGCGTTACCTTGACGGTCGGTGATGGTCACGATGGTGTTGTTAAAAGATGCATGGATGTGGGCGATGCCATCAACCACTGTCTTTTTAACTTTTTTACGAGGACGAGCAGCAGGTTTTGCCATGATAATTTTCCTGTCGATTCGCTGGGGCGATTACTTGCGGATCGGCTTACGCGGACCTTTACGGGTACGCGCGTTAGTCTTGGTACGCTGACCGCGTACTGGAAGACCACGACGATGACGCAGACCGCGATAGCAACCGAGGTCCATCAAACGCTTGATTTTCATGTTGATTTCGCGACGCAGGTCACCTTCAGTGGTGAACTTCGCCACTTCGCCACGCAGCAATTCAATCTGCTCGTCGCTCAGATCCTTGATCTTAGCGGCTGGGTTTACCCCAGCAACTGCGCAAATTTTCTGCGCAGTAGTGCGACCAACACCATAGATGTAGGTCAGCGAGATAACAGTGTGCTTGTTATCTGGAATGTTAACGCCTGCAATACGGGCCATTCAGTGGGACTCCAATTGACAGCTACCTACGCCCCGGAAGCCAAGAAATAGGGCGCGAGATAATATCGCTGTAATAACAAATAATCAACCCGGCAGCGCACTAGCTGCCGGGCTTCAAGCGGATCACACTCAGCCTTGGCGCTGTTTGTGACGCGGTTCCGCGCTGCAAATTACTCGAACAACACCTTCGCGGCGAATAATCTTGCAGTTACGGCACAGCTTTTTCACCGATGCACGAACTTTCATCACCAACTCCTCGAACCTTATGGGTACTCAGCGCAACATGCCGCTGCCGTAACCCTTCAGGTTGGCTTTCTTCATCAGGGATTCGTACTGGTGCGAAACGAGGTGCGATTGTACTTGGGACATGAAGTCCATCACAACCACGACCACGATCAGCAACGAGGTCCCGCCAAGGTAGAACGGAACGTTTGCTGCAACCACCAGGAACTGGGGCAACAAGCACACGGCCGTCATATATAGAGCACCGAACAGGGTCAAACGAGTCAGAACGCCATCAATGTAGCGTGCCGACTGCTCACCTGGACGAATACCCGGAATAAAGGCACCGGACTTCTTCAGGTTTTCCGCTACGTCTTTCGGATTGAACATCAACGCCGTATAGAAGAAGCAGAAGAAAATAATCCCTGCACTAAACAGCAGAATATTCAACGGCTGACCAGGAGCGATCGACTGAGAGAGGTCCTGCAGCCAGCCCATATTTTCAGACTGACCAAACCAGGTACCCAACGAAGCCGGAAACAGCAAAATGCTGCTCGCGAAAATTGCCGGAATAACACCGGCCATATTCACTTTCAGCGGCAAGTGGCTGGTCTGCGCAGCAAAAACCTTACGGCCCTGCTGACGCTTGGCGTAGTGAACAGCAATACGACGCTGGCCACGCTCAATGAACACCACAAAACCGATAATCGCTACTGCCAGCAAACCGATGGCAACCAGGGCGAAGATATTGATATCACCCTGACGTGCAGACTCGAAAGACTGCCCGATTGCTCTCGGAAGACCGGCGACGATACCTGCGAAAATCAACATCGAGATACCGTTACCAACACCACGCTCAGTAATCTGCTCACCCAGCCACATCATGAACATCGCACCAGCCACAAACGTGGATACCGCGACGAAATGGAAGCCAAAGTCACCAGTGAACGCAACACCCTGCCCCGCCAGGCCAACGGACATGCCGATAGCCTGAACCAGGGCGAGGATGACAGTGCCGTAGCGGGTGTACTGGCTAATCTTGCGACGGCCAGCTTCACCTTCCTTCTTCAACTGCTCCAGCTGCGGGCTGACGGCGGTCATCAGCTGCATGATGATCGATGCCGAGATGTACGGCATGATCCCCAGTGCAAAAATGCTCATCCGTTCCAGCGCACCGCCAGAAAACATGTTGAACAAGCTAAGAATGGTCCCCTCATTCTGTCGAAACAGGTCTGCGAGTCGGTCCGGGTTGATACCTGGAACCGGGATGTGTGCGCCTATTCGGTAGACGATAATCGCCAGGAACAGAAAACGCAGACGAGCCCAAAGTTCAGACATACCGCCTTTGCCGAGCGCTGAGAGAGCACCTTGCTTAGCCATTTATTCCTCGAACTTGCCGCCAGCTGCTTCGATAGCCGAACGCGCACCTTTGGTGGCGCCGATTCCCTTGCCGATAGTGACAGCGCGAGTCACTTCACCGGACAGCATGATTTTCACACGCTGTACGTTGACGTTGATCACGTTGGCATCTTTCAGGGTCTGCACAGTAACGATGTCGCCTTCCACTTTAGCCAGCTCGGACAGACGCACTTCTGCGCGGTCCATGGCCTTCAGGGAAACGAAGCCGAACTTAGGCAGGCGACGATGCAGCGGCTGTTGACCGCCTTCAAAGCCTGGAGCAATGGTGCCACCGGAGCGGGAGGTTTGACCTTTGTGGCCGCGGCCACCAGTCTTACCCAAACCGCTACCGATACCACGGCCCGGACGATGCTTTTCGCGACGGGAACCCGGCGCTGGACTCAGATCATTGAGTTTCATCGATTAACCCTCGACACGCAGCATGTAGTAAGCCTTGTTGATCATCCCGCGATTCTCGGGAGTATCCTGGACTTCTACAGTGTGACCGATGCGACGCAGACCCAAACCCTTAACGCACAATTTGTGGTTAGGGATGCGGCCGGTCATGCTTTTGATCAGCGTTACTTTAACGGTAGCCATGATCAGAAGATCTCCTTGACGCTTTTGCCACGCTTGGCGGCAATGGATTCAGGAGATTGCATAGCTTTCAAACCCTTGAAAGTGGCGTGAACCACGTTTACCGGGTTAGTCGAGCCATAGCACTTGGCCAGAACGTTCTGAACACCAGCAACCTCGAGGACAGCACGCATAGCGCCGCCAGCGATGATACCGGTACCTTCAGAAGCAGGCTGCATGTACACCTTCGAAGCGCCATGAGCGGACTTCATTGCGTACTGCAGCGTGGTGCCGTTCAGATCAACTTGGATCATGTTGCGACGAGCAGCTTCCATTGCCTTCTGGATCGCAGCAGGCACTTCACGTGACTTGCCACGGCCGAAGCCAACACGCCCTTTACCATCACCCACCACGGTCAACGCGGTGAAAGTGAAGATACGGCCGCCTTTAACGGTTTTGGCTACGCGGTTAACTTGAACCAGCTTCTCAATGTAGCCTTCGTCGCGCTTTTGGTCGTTATTTGACATAACTTAGAACTCCAGCCCAGCTTCACGAGCAGCATCAGCCAGCGCTTTAACGCGGCCGTGGTACTTGAAGCCAGAGCGGTCGAAAGCCACTTGCGAGACGCCAGCGGCCTTAGCACGCGTAGCGACCAGCTGGCCAACCTTTGTGGCCGCGTCGATGTTGCCAGTGGCACCATCACGCAGTTCTTTATCCAAAGTCGAGGCGCTGGCCAGGACTTTGTTGCCGTCGGCCGAGATGACCTGGGCGTAGATGTGCTGCGACGAGCGGAACACGCAGAGACGCACGACTTCGAGTTCGTGCATTTTCAGGCGTGCTTTGCGAGCGCGACGCAGTCGAGTAACTTTTTTGTCGGTCATTTGCTATGCCCTACTTCTTCTTGGCTTCTTTACGACGGACGACTTCGTCCGCGTAGCGCACACCTTTGCCTTTGTACGGCTCTGGTGGACGGAAGTCGCGGATCTCAGCAGCCACTTGACCTACCAGTTGCTTATCGATGCCCTTGATCAGGATATCGGTCTGGCTAGGAGTCTCAGCGGTGATGCCTTCCGGCAGTTCGTAATCCACTGGGTGCGAGAAGCCAAGGGCCAGGTTCAAAACCGTGCCTTTTGCTTGCGCTTTGTAACCAACACCGACCAGCTGGAGCTTACGCTCGAAGCCTTGGCTTACGCCTTGGACCATGTTGTTTACCAACGCACGCGTGGTACCAGCCATTGCGCGAGTTTGTTGATCGCCATTGCGAGCAGCGAAACGCAGCTCACCAGCTTCTTCAACGATCTCAACGGACGAATGGATATTCAGTTCAAGAGTGCCCTTGGCACCCTTCACCGAAAGCTGTTGGCCTGCGAATTTGACTTCGACACCGGCTGGCAGCTTAACGGGGTTCTTAGCGACGCGAGACATGCTTATCCCCCCTTAGAACACAGTGCAAAGAACTTCGCCGCCGACACCGGCAGCGCGCGCAGCACGATCCGTCATCACACCTTTGTTGGTGGAGACGATAGACACGCCCAGACCGCCACGAACTTTCGGCAGATCTTCAGCGGACTTGTACTGACGCAGGCCTGGACGGCTAACGCGCTTCACTTCCTCGATGACCGAACGGCCTTCGAAGTACTTCAGCTCGATGGACAGCAGTGGTTTGATTTCGCTGCTGATCTGATAACCCGCAATGTAGCCTTCGTCTTTCAGGACTTTGGCAACAGCAACCTTCAACTTGGAAGATGGCATGCTTACGACGGACTTTTCAGCCATCTGGGCATTACGGATACGAGTTAGCATGTCCGCTAACGGGTCCTGCATACTCATGGGCTAGACGCTCCTAATACAAAAAAATTAGCCTTGCGGCTACATATGTCGCTGAGAATCTCCGGGTAAAAAAACACGGGCTCAGGCGAGCCGCGTATTTTAGACACACTCCGGAAATGAAACAAGCCCCAAAAGGGGCTTGTTCCAGATTCAGGGTCACCGGCGGTCAGTATCTTTCGATTCGGACCACCTGGACGCTGAAAGTACTTACCAGCTGGCTTTAACCAGACCTGGTACGTCACCACGCATTGCCGCTTCACGCAGTTTGTTACGGCCGAGGCCGAACTTGCGGTAAACGCCGTGTGGACGACCGGTCAGGCGGCAGCGGTTACGCATGCGCGAAGCGCTTGCGTCACGTGGCTGCTTCTGCAGGGCAACTGTAGCTTCCCAACGCGCTTCTGGACTTGCGTTCAGATCAACGATGATTGCTTTCAGTGCTGCACGCTTCTTGGCGTACTTGGCAACCGTGAGCTGACGCTTCAGCTCGCGGTTTTTCATGCTCATCTTGGCCATGGTCCTACTCCAATCAGTTGCGGAACGGGAATTTGAAAGCACGCAACAGGGCGCGACCTTCATCATCGTTCTTGGCAGTGGTGGTCAGGGTGATGTCCAGACCGCGGAGAGCATCGATCTTGTCGTAGTCGATTTCCGGGAAGATGATCTGCTCTTTCACGCCCATGCTGTAGTTACCACGACCATCGAAGGACTTGGCATTCAGGCCGCGGAAGTCGCGAACCCGAGGCAGGGAGATCGACAGCAGACGATCCAGGAATTCGTACATACGCTCACGGCGCAGAGTCACTTTGACGCCGATCGGCCAACCTTCACGGACTTTAAAGCCAGCGATGGATTTGCGAGCGTAGGTCACAACGACTTTCTGGCCGGTGATCTTTTCCAGGTCAGCAACAGCGTGCTCGATGACTTTTTTGTCACCGATCGCTTCGCCCAGACCCATGTTCAGGGTGATTTTGGTAACGCGCGGAACTTCCATCACGTTCCCAAGCTTAAGTTCTTCCTTAAGCTTAGGGGCGATTTCCTTCCGGTAAATCTCTTGTAGTCGTGCCATGGTCTAATCTACCTAGCAGTGTTCAAGCATCAACCGCTTTTTGGGTCGACTTGAAGACACGAATTTTCTTACCGTCTTCTACTTTGAAACCAACGCGGTCAGCCTTGTTGGTTTCGCCGTTGAAGATGGCGACGTTAGAAGCGTCCAGCGGAGCTTCTTTCTCGACGATACCGCCCTGCACGCCCGACATCGGGTTAGGCTTGGTATGACGCTTGACCAGGTTCAGACCACCGATAACCAGACGGTTATTAGCGAGAACCTTAAGCACCTTACCGCGCTTACCTTTGTCTTTGCCGGCGATCACGATGATCTCGTCGTCACGACGAATCTTTTGCATGTCGGATCTCCTTACAGCACTTCTGGGGCGAGCGAGACGATCTTCATGAACTTCTCAGTACGAAGTTCACGGGTCACTGGCCCAAAGATACGGGTGCCGATCGGCTCTTGCTTGTTGTTCAGAAGAACAGCAGCGTTGCCATCAAAGCGGATAATGGAGCCATCTGCACGACGTACGCCGTGACGAGTGCGGACTACAACAGCAGTCATCACTTGGCCTTTTTTCACTTTACCGCGAGGAATTGCTTCCTTGACGGTAACTTTGATGATGTCACCGATACCAGCGTAACGACGATGGGAGCCACCCAGCACCTTGATGCACATAACACGGCGAGCGCCGCTGTTATCGGCCACATCGAGCATGGATTGAGTCTGAATCATATAATTTCTCCGACCCCTAGTCCTTAGACTTCCACAGCGCGTTCGAGAACATCAACCAATGCCCAAGACTTGGTCTTGGCCAGCGGACGAGTTTCACGAATAGTGACTTTGTCGCCGATGTGGCACTGGTTGGTTTCGTCGTGCGCGTGCAGCTTAGTCGAACGCTTAACATATTTACCGTAGATCGGGTGCTTAACGCGACGCTCGATCAAAACGGTGATGGTTTTGTCCATCTTGTCGCTGACAACACGGCCAGTCAGCGTACGGACAGTCTTTTCGGCTTCAGCCATGATCACTTACCTGCCTGCTGGTTGAGCACAGTCTTCACGCGAGCGATGTCACGCTTAACTTGCGAGAGCAGATGAGACTGCCCCAACTGGCCAGTTGCTTTCTGCATGCGCAGATTGAACTGGTCGCGCAGCAGGCCGAGCAGTTGCTCGTTCAGCTGCTGTGCGGATTTTTCACGAAGTTCATTCGCTTTCATCACATCACCGTCCGTTTAACAAAGGCGGTGGCGAGCGGCAGCTTTGCAGCAGCCAGGGCAAAAGCCTCACGCGCCAGCTCTTCAGTTACACCCTCGATTTCATACAGGACTTTGCCTGGCTGAATCTGGGCTACCCAGTATTCCACGTTACCCTTACCTTTACCCATCCGAACCTCGAGAGGCTTTTTGGAGATCGGCTTGTCCGGGAATACACGGATCCAGATCTTGCCGCCACGTTTAACGTGACGGGTCAGTGCACGACGCGCTGACTCGATCTGACGAGCGGTGAGACGACCACGAGCTACAGACTTCAGCGCGAACTCGCCGAAGCTGACTTTGCTACCGCGCTGAGCCAGACCACGGTTGTGGCCTGTCATCTGCTTGCGGAACTTCGTACGCTTTGGTTGCAACATTTGGCGTACCCCTTACTTAGCAGCTTTTTTACGAGGCGCTGGTGCTTGTGGTTTCAGTTCTTCTTGGCGACCACCAATTACTTCGCCTTTGAAGATCCAAACCTTTACACCGATCACACCGTAAGTGGTGTGAGCTTCGTAGTTGGCATAGTCGATGTCGGCACGCAGGGTGTGCAGTGGCACACGACCTTCGCGATACCATTCAGTACGTGCGATTTCAGCACCGCCGAGACGACCGCTCACTTGGATTTTGATGCCTTTGGCACCAATGCGCATGGCGTTCTGTACGGCGCGCTTCATAGCGCGACGGAACATTACGCGACGCTCCAGCTGCTGAGCTACGCTCTGCGCAACCAGCATACCGTCGAGCTCCGGCTTGCGGATCTCTTCGATATTGATGTGCACAGGCACACCCATTTGCTTGGTCAGGTCCTGACGCAGTTTCTCAACATCTTCACCTTTCTTCCCGATAACGATACCTGGACGAGCGGTGTGGATGGTGATACGTGCAGTTTGCGCCGGACGATGGATATCGATACGGCTTACGGACGCGCTTTTTAGTTTGTCTTGGAGATACTCACGCACCTTCAGATCAGCGAACAAATAGTCCGCATAAGTCCGACCGTCTGCGTACCAGACGGAGGTGTGCTCCTTGACGATTCCCAGGCGAATGCCAATGGGATGTACTTTCTGACCCATCTCTTCGACTCCGTTACTTGTCAGCAACCTTGACAGTGATATGGCAAGACCGCTTGACGATGCGATCAGCACGGCCTTTGGCACGTGGCATGATGCGCTTCAGCGAACGCCCTTCGTTGACGAAAACGGTGCTGACCTTCAGGTCATCAACGTCTGCGCCTTCGTTATGCTCGGCGTTGGCTACGGCCGACTCCAGCACTTTCTTCATGATCTCGGCGGCTTTCTTACTGCTGAAAGCCAACAGGTTGAGCGCTTCGCCCACCTTCTTCCCGCGGATCTGGTCGGCGACCAAGCGGGCTTTCTGGGCGGAGATTCGAGCGCCCGACAACTTAGCGGCTACTTCCATTTCCTTACCCCTTAACGCTTGGCTTTCTTGTCTGCCACGTGCCCACGATAAGTGCGGGTACCGGCAAACTCGCCTAGTTTGTGGCCGACCATGTCTTCGTTAACGAGAACTGGGACGTGCAGACGACCGTTGTGTACAGCGATGGTCAGACCGACCATTTGTGGCAGGATCATCGAACGACGCGACCAGGTCTTAACTGGTTTGCGATCGTTCTTTTCCGCCGCCACTTCGATCTTCTTCAGTAGGTGAAGATCAATAAAAGGACCTTTTTTCAGAGAACGTGGCACTGTCGTATCCCTCTATTTACTTGCGACGACGGACGATCATTTTGTCGGTACGCTTATTACCACGAGTCTTCGCGCCCTTAGTCGGGAAGCCCCATGGCGATACCGGATGACGACCACCAGAGGTACGACCTTCACCACCACCGTGTGGGTGGTCAACCGGGTTCATGGCAACACCACGAACGGTTGGGCGAACGCCACGCCAGCGTTTGGCACCAGCTTTACCCAGCGAACGCAGGCTGTGCTCGGAGTTCGAGACTTCACCCAGGGTCGCACGGCATTCAGCCAGCACTTTACGCATCTCACCAGAACGCAGACGCAGGGTCACGTAGACACCTTCACGAGCGATCAGCTGAGCCGAAGCACCAGCGGAACGAGCGATTTGCGCGCCTTTACCTGGCTTCAATTCGATGCCGTGTACGGTGCTACCAACTGGAATGTTACGCAGTTGCAGAGCGTTGCCCGGCTTGATCGGTGCCAGGGCACCTGCGATCAGCTGGTCGCCAGCACTCACGCCTTTAGGCGCGATGATGTAGCGGCGCTCGCCATCTGCGTACAGCAGCAGAGCGATGTGAGCAGTACGGTTTGGATCGTATTCGATACGCTCGACAGTGGCAGCGATGCCATCTTTGTCGTTGCGACGGAAGTCGACCAGACGATAATGCTGCTTATGGCCACCACCAATGTGACGAGTGGTAATACGACCATTGTTGTTACGACCACCAGTCTTCGATT
This sequence comes from Pseudomonas sp. Yb2C2, assembly GCF_052112325.1. Lineage (NCBI taxonomy): Bacteria > Pseudomonadati > Pseudomonadota > Gammaproteobacteria > Pseudomonadales > Pseudomonadaceae > Pseudomonas > Pseudomonas sp. Yb2C2. The sequence continues at coordinate 252,285 of NZ_JAVAJK010000008.1, forward strand.
TCTTCTCGAGCAGCGGTGCGTGAGGAGCGCCTTTATGCAGCTCCTGGTTGACCACCTTGACCACAAAACGGCGGCCAGGGGAAGTCGGTTTGCATTTAACGATTGCCATGATGCACCCCTTCCTTACTCAGCACTGCTGCTGAAATCGAGATCTTGGCCTGGCTGAAGGGAGATAACTGCCTTCTTCCAGTCATTACGCTTGCCCAGACCGCGAGCAGTGCGCTTGCTCTTACCCAGAACATTCAGGGTAGTAACACGCTCAACTTTCACGCTGAACAGGCTTTCGACGGCCTTCTTGATTTCCAGCTTGGTTGCGTCAGTTGCAACCTTGAAAACGAACTGGCCTTTCTTGTCAGCCAGAACCGTAGCCTTTTCGGAAACGTGCGGGCCAAGCAGAACTTTAAATACGCGTTCCTGGTTCATCCCAGCAGCTCCTCGAATTTCTTCACGGCCGACACGGTGATCAACACCTTGTCGTATGCGATCAGACTAACTGGATCGGAACCTTGCACGTCACGTACATCAACGTGTGGCAGGTTACGAGCAGCCAGGTACAGGTTCTGATCAACAGCTTCAGACACGATCAAAACGTCGGTCAGGCTCATGTTGTTCAGTTTGCCCAGCAGATCTTTGGTTTTTGGACTTTCAACAGCGAAGTCCTGAACCACGACCAGGCGATCAGTACGCACGAGTTCAGCAAGGATGGAGCGCAGTGCTGCGCGATACATCTTCTTGTTGAGCTTCTGAGAGTGATCCTGCGGACGAGCTGCGAAAGTGGTACCGCCGCCGCGCCAGATTGGGCTACGGATAGTACCGGCACGAGCACGGCCAGTACCTTTCTGACGCCAAGGGCGCTTACCGCCACCACGAACGTCGGAACGGGTCTTTTGCTGCTTGCTACCTTGACGGCCGCCGGCCATGTAGGCCACGACTGCTTGGTGAACCAGCGTCTCGTTGAATTCGCCGCCAAATGTCAGTTCGGAAACTTCGATCGCTTGAGCGTCATTTACATTTAATTGCATGTCAGCTTCCCCTTAACCGCGAGCCTTGGCCGCTGGACGTACAACCAGGTTGCCGCCAGTAGCGCCAGGAACAGCACCCTTGACCAACAACAGATTGCGTTCAGCGTCGACGCGCACTACTTCGAGGGACTGCACGGTCACGCGCTCAGCGCCCATATGACCGGACATTTTTTTGCCCTTGAATACACGACCAGGAGTCTGGCACTGGCCAATAGAGCCCGGGACGCGGTGGGAAACGGAGTTACCGTGAGTGTTGTCTTGACCACGGAAATTCCAACGCTTGATCGTACCCTGGAAGCCTTTACCCTTGGACTGACCGGTTACATCAACCAGTTGACCAGCGGCGAAGATTTCAGCGTTGATCAGATCGCCAGCCTGGTAGTCGCCTTCTTCAAGACGGAACTCCATGACAGTACGACCAGCTGCAACGTTTGCTTTAGCGAAGTGACCTGCTTGAGCAGCAGTCACACGCGAAGCGCGACGCTCGCCGACAGTGACTTGCACTGCACGATAGCCATCGGTTTCTTCAGTTTTGAACTGGGTGACGCGATTCGGCTCGATCTCAATGACCGTAACCGGAATGGAGACACCTTCTTCGGTGAAAATACGGGTCATACCGCATTTACGACCGACTACACCAATAGTCATGTTGTAAACCTCATGAGTGTACGGGGCTTTCACCCGCTATGGCCGCCCATTTCAGAGCGTTACACGACTAAGACCCAAGTCTTAGCCGAGGCTGATCTGTACTTCCACACCGGCCGCCAGATCAAGCTTCATAAGAGCATCAACGGTTTTATCCGTTGGCTGGACGATGTCCAGTACGCGCTTATGAGTACGGATCTCGTACTGGTCACGCGCGTCTTTGTTGACGTGCGGGGAGACCAGAACGGTGAACCGCTCTTTACGGGTAGGCAGTGGAATTGGACCACGCACTTGAGCACCAGTACGTTTCGCGGTTTCCACGATTTCCTGGGTGGATTGGTCGATCAGGCGATGGTCAAAAGCCTTCAACCTGATACGGATTTGCTGATTTTGCATTGGATTTCAGACTCCGGCTGCTATTCCCAGCGAGCGCAATACGCCCGTTAAAAGGAGGCGCAATTCTATAGACGCCCTAGATAGGTGTCAACCCAATAAAAAAGCCCCCGCTGAGCGGGGGCTTTTCAAAGCATCGAAGCTATCTCAGAAGAGACGCTTACTCGATGATTTTAGCTACAACACCAGCACCAACGGTACGGCCGCCTTCACGGATAGCGAAGCGCAGACCGTCTTCCATTGCGATGGTCTTGATCAGGGTAACTTCCATTTGGATGTTATCGCCTGGCATTACCATTTCAACGCCTTCTGGCAGCTGGCAGTTACCAGTCACGTCAGTAGTACGGAAGTAGAACTGTGGACGGTAGCCTTTGAAGAACGGAGTGTGACGACCGCCTTCTTCCTTGCTCAGAACGTAAACTTCTGCGGTGAACTTGGTGTGCGGCTTAACCGAACCTGGCTTAACCAGAACCTGGCCACGCTCAACGTCGTCACGCTTGGTACCACGCAGCAGAACGCCGCAGTTCTCGCCAGCACGACCTTCGTCGAGCAGCTTGCGGAACATTTCAACACCAGTGCAGACAGTGTTGGTAGTGTCACGCAGACCAACGATTTCCAGCGCATCTTGAACGCGAACGATACCGCGCTCGATACGACCAGTCACAACAGTACCACGACCGGAGATCGAGAATACGTCTTCGATTGGCATCAGGAACGGCTTGTCGGTCAGACGAACTGGTTCTGGGATGTAGCTGTCCAGGGTTTCAACCAGTTTACGAACGGCAGTGGTGCCCATTTCGTTATCGTCTTTGCCTTCCAGCGCCATACGAGCGGAACCGATGATGATCGGAGTGTCGTCGCCTGGGAAGTCGTAAGTGCTCAGCAGATCGCGCACTTCCATCTCAACCAGTTCCAGCAGCTCAGCGTCGTCTACCAGGTCAGCCTTGTTCAGGAAAACCACGATGTACGGAACGCCTACCTGACGGGACAGCAGGATGTGCTCACGGGTTTGTGGCATCGGACCATCAGCGGCCGAGCAAACCAGGATCGCGCCGTCCATCTGGGCAGCACCAGTGATCATGTTCTTCACATAGTCAGCGTGACCTGGGCAGTCAACGTGAGCGTAGTGACGGATCTTCGAGTTGTACTCGACGTGCGCGGTGTTGATGGTGATACCACGAGCTTTTTCTTCTGGAGCGCTGTCGATTTTATCGAAATCAACGACTGCAGAACCGAAAACCTCGGAGCAGACGCGAGTCAGAGCTGCGGTCAGAGTGGTTTTACCGTGGTCAACGTGACCGATAGTGCCAACGTTGACGTGCGGTAGGGAACGATCAAATTTTTCTTTAGCCACGACAATTAACTCCTTGCCTAAAGGACTGAATCAGCCTTGTTTTTTGGATACAGTTTCAGCGATGTGCGCCGGAGCTGTGTTGTATTTTTTGAATTCCATAGAGTAGCTTGCGCGACCCTGGGACATGGAGCGAACGTCGGTCGCATAACCGAACATCTCACCCAACGGAACCTCGGCGCGAATCACCTTGCCGGAAACCGTGTCTTCCATACCCAAGATCATGCCGCGACGACGGTTAAGGTCGCCCATGACATCACCCATATAGTCTTCAGGTGTAACAACTTCTACCGCCATGATTGGCTCAAGCAACTCACCACCGCCCTTCTGGGCCAGTTGCTTGGTTGCCATGGAAGCAGCCACCTTAAACGCCATCTCGTTGGAGTCGACGTCGTGGTAAGAACCGTCAAAAACGGTTGCTTTCAGGCCGATCAGCGGATAGCCGGCAACAACACCGTTCTTCATCTGCTCTTCGATACCCTTCTGGATAGCAGGGATGTATTCCTTAGGAACAACACCACCCACTACTTCGTTCACGAATTGCAGACCTTCCTGACCTTCGTCAGCAGGAGCAAAACGGATCCAGCAGTGACCGAACTGACCACGACCGCCGGACTGACGAACGAACTTGCCTTCGATTTCGCAGTTCTTCGTGATGCGCTCACGATAGGAAACCTGAGGCTTACCGATGTTGGCTTCGACGTTGAACTCACGGCGCATCCGGTCAACCAGGATGTCCAGGTGCAACTCGCCCATGCCAGAGATGATCGTTTGACCAGTCTCTTCATCAGTTTTGACGCGGAAAGATGGATCTTCCTGAGCAAGCTTGCCCAGAGCGATACCCATTTTTTCCTGGTCATCCTTGGTCTTAGGCTCAACGGCAACCGAAATAACCGGCTCCGGGAAGTCCATGCGAACCAGGATGATTGGCTTGGCAGCGTCGCACAAAGTCTCACCAGTGGTGACGTCCTTCATGCCGATCAAGGCCGCGATGTCACCAGCGCGCACTTCCTTGATCTCTTCACGGGCGTTTGCGTGCATTTGCACCATACGACCCACACGCTCTTTCTTGCCTTTGACCGAGTTGATCACGCCGTCGCCGGAGGCCAACACGCCCGAGTAAACGCGGACGAAGGTCAGAGTACCCACGAATGGGTCGGTAGCGATCTTGAACGCCAGAGCCGAGAACGGCTCGCTGTCGTCAGCATGACGCTCCATCTCTTCTTCCTCGTTATCAGGGTTGGTACCCTTGATAGCAGGAATGTCGGTTGGAGCAGGCAGATAGTCGATCACGGCGTCGAGAACCAGGGGAACACCCTTGTTCTTGAAGGAAGAACCGCAAACAGCCAAGACGATCTCACCAGCGATAGTACGCTGACGCAGAGCGGCCTTGATTTCCACGTTGGTGAGTTCTTCACCTTCGAGGTACTTGTTCATCAGCTCTTCGCTGGCTTCGGCGGCAGCCTCAACCATGTTGTTGCGCCACTCGTCAGCCAGTTCCTGCAATTCTGCAGGGATAGGCTTGCGAACAGGAACCATACCTTTGTCAGCGTCATTCCAGTAGACCGCTTCCATGTTGATCAGATCGATCTGACCCTGGAAGTTGTCTTCGGAACCGATAGCCAATTGGATTGGCACCGGAGTATGACCCAGACGCTGCTTGATCTGACCGATCACGCGCAGGAAGTTGGCACCAGCACGGTCCATCTTGTTTACATAAACAAGACGTGGAACGCCGTATTTGTTGGCTTGACGCCATACGGTTTCCGACTGAGGCTCGACACCCGAGGTACCGCAGAACACAACGACAGCGCCGTCGAGTACGCGCAGGGAACGTTCAACTTCAATAGTGAAGTCTACGTGGCCTGGGGTATCGATAACGTTGAAGCGGTGCTCATCTTTGTACTGCTTCTCGGAACCTTTCCAGAAGGCGGTAATAGCAGCAGAAGTAATGGTAATACCACGCTCCTGCTCCTGAACCATCCAGTCTGTGGTCGCGGCGCCATCATGCACCTCGCCCATTTTGTGACTTTTGCCGGTGTAAAACAGTACGCGCTCGGTCGTAGTGGTTTTACCAGCATCCACGTGAGCAACGATACCGATGTTACGGTAGCGGCTAATCGGAGTAGTACGAGCCATAAAGCCCTCGCAAAATTAGTGAAGCTAAGATTAGAAGCGGTAGTGCGAGAAAGCTTTGTTAGCTTCAGCCATACGGTGCACGTCTTCACGCTTCTTAACAGCAGCACCTTTACCTTCAGCAGCGTCCAACAGTTCGCCGGCCAAACGCAGAGCCATAGACTTCTCGCCGCGCTTACGGGCGAAGTCTACCAACCAGCGCATTGCCAGAGCGTTACGACGGGACGGACGAACTTCGACCGGAACCTGGTAAGTAGCACCGCCTACACGGCGCGACTTCACTTCGACCAGCGGAGCGATGGCGTCGAGAGCTTTCTCGAAGATTTCCAGGGGGTCGCTGTTCTTGCGTTCTTTAACCTTTTCCAGCGCGCCATAAACGATACGCTCGGCAACGGCTTTCTTGCCGCTTTCCATCACGTGGTTCATGAACTTGGCCAGAATTTGGCTTCCGTATTTTGGATCGTCAAGCACTTCGCGCTTGGCTGCTACGCGTCTTCTTGGCATGGATAAGCCCTCAAACGGTCTTCAGGTTCGCTCGGAATCGGTGCCCTTTCGGGACGCCTCCGACCTTACTCTTATCGACTCAGAAAATAAGATGATTCAGTTTTACAAAAAGCCGCTACTACTTAGGCTTCTTGGTACCGTACTTCGAACGACCCTGGTTACGACCTTTAACGCCGGAAGTATCCAAGGAGCCGCGTACGGTGTGATAACGAACACCTGGCAAGTCTTTTACACGACCGCCACGGATCAGTACCACGCTGTGCTCTTGCAGGTTGTGGCCTTCACCGCCGATGTACGAGGAAACCTCGAAACCGTTGGTCAGGCGCACACGGCATACTTTACGCAGTGCCGAGTTAGGTTTTTTCGGCGTGGTGGTATACACACGGGTGCATACGCCACGACGTTGCGGGCAGTTCTGCAGCGCAGGCACGTCGGATTTCTCGACGATACGCTTACGCGGCTGACGTACCAGCTGGTTGATAGTTGCCATCTACTAGCTCCACTGTTGTCTTGCGACGCTATTGTCTTGCAAGAAAAGCAAAATGGCAGGAACGAATTCCCGCCAAATTTAGGGGTACAAGAGTCTAAAGAGGATCTTGCCCCCAGTCAAGGCAAGGCCCCGACCTCCCCTCCCGTCGAAGCCGGGCAAATTTGCCTTGATCCGACGAATGGGGGCTGCCAGGGCCCAGACTTATTTACCGCAGAACTCAGTTACCGCTTGAGTTCAGCGCTTCGGTCAGTGCGGCTTCCACTTCACTGGCGCTTACGCGCAACGGCTTGTCAGCATCACGGCGACGCTTACGCTCGCTGTGATAGGCCAAACCGGTACCAGCCGGGATCAGACGACCCACGACCACGTTCTCTTTCAGGCCGCGCAGGTAATCGCGCTTGCCGGTTACCGCTGCTTCGGTCAGTACGCGAGTGGTCTCCTGGAAGGAGGCCGCCGAGATGAACGACTCAGTGGACAACGACGCCTTGGTGATACCCAGCAGTACGCGAGTGAACTTGGAAACGAATTTCTCGTCGCCAGCCAGACGCTCGTTTTCCACCAGCACGTGAGTCAGTTCCATCTGGTCGCCCTTGATGAAACTGGAATCGCCGGATTCAGCGATCTCAACTTTACGCAGCATCTGACGCAGGATGGTCTCGATGTGCTTATCGTTGATCTTCACGCCTTGCAGGCGGTAAACGTCCTGGATCTCGTTAACGATGTACTTGGCCAGCGCACTCACACCCAGCAGACGCAGGATGTCGTGTGGATCGCTCGGGCCGTCGGAGATCACTTCGCCGCGGTTTACCTGTTCGCCTTCGAACACGTTCAGGTGACGCCACTTTGGAATCAGCTCTTCGTACGGATCGGTACCGTCGTTCGGGGTAATAACCAGACGGCGCTTGCCCTTGGTTTCTTTACCGAACGCGATAGTGCCGCTGACTTCAGCCAGAATCGACGCTTCTTTCGGACGACGAGCTTCGAACAAGTCGGCAACACGCGGCAAACCACCGGTGATGTCACGGGTCTTCGAAGTTTCTTGCGGGATACGCGCGATAACATCACCGATCGCGATCTTCGCACCATCCGCTACACCGACCAGGGCGTTGGCTGGCAGGAAGTACTGAGCGATTACGTCAGTGCCTGGCAGCAACAGATCCTTGCCGTTGTCATCGACCATCTTCACGGCAGGACGGATGTCTTTACCGGCAGCTGGACGATCTTTCGCGTCGAGTACTTCAATGTTGGTCATACCGGTCAATTCGTCAGTCTGACGCTTGATCGTGATGCCTTCTTCCATGCCCACGTAGGTCACGGTACCTTTCATTTCGGTAACGATTGGGTGAGTGTGCGGATCCCACTTGGCCACGATTGCGCCAGCGTCGACCTTGTCACCTTCTTTAACCGAAATCACAGCACCGTACGGCAGCTTGTAGCGCTCACGCTCACGACCGTAGTCATCAGCGATTGCCAGCTCACCGGAACGCGACACAGCAACCAGGTGACCATCCACTCGCTCAACGTGCTTCAGGTTGTGCAGGCGGACAGTACCGCCATTCTTCACCTGAACGCTGTCGGCTGCGGAGGTCCGGCTTGCCGCACCACCAATGTGGAACGTACGCATGGTCAGCTGGGTACCCGGCTCACCGATGGACTGGGCAGCAATAACGCCGACCGCTTCACCGATGTTCACCTGGTGACCACGAGCCAAGTCACGGCCGTAGCACTTGGCGCAAATGCCGTAGCGGGTTTCGCAGCTGATCGGCGAGCGAACGATTACTTCGTCGATGCTGTTGAGTTCGATGAACTCGACCCACTTCTCGTCAACCAGAGTGCCGGCAGGAACGATAACTTCCTCGGTACCTGGCTTGAATACGTCACGGGCAATAACACGACCCAGTACGCGCTCACCCAGCGGCTCTACAACGTCACCGCCTTCAATGTGCGGAGTCATCAGCAGGCCGTGCTCGGTGCCGCAGTCGATCTCGGTGACAACCAGATCTTGCGCAACGTCTACCAGACGACGCGTCAGGTAACCGGAGTTAGCGGTTTTCAACGCGGTATCCGCCAGACCTTTCCGAGCACCGTGAGTAGAGATGAAGTACTGGAGTACGCTCAAACCTTCACGGAAGTTCGCAGTAATCGGCGTTTCGATGATGGAGCCGTCCGGCTTGGCCATCAGGCCACGCATACCGGCGAGCTGACGGATCTGCGCAGCAGAACCCCGTGCGCCCGAGTCGGCCATCATGTACATCGAGTTGAAGGACTCTTGGTCAACTTCGTCGCCGTGACGGTCGATGACCTTCTCTTTCGAGAGGTTGGCCATCATCGCCTTGGACACTTCGTCGTTGGCCTTGGACCAAAGGTCGATCACTTTGTTGTACTTCTCGCCCTGTGTTACCAGGCCCGAGGCGTACTGGCTTTCGATCTCTTTCACTTCATCAGTAGCAGCACTGATGATGCGGGCTTTTTCATCAGGAATAACGAAGTCGTTAACACCGATGGAAACGCCGGAAATGGTCGAATAGGCAAAACCGGTGTACATCAACTGGTCAGCGAAGATCACGGTCTCTTTCAGACCAACCACGCGATAGCATTGGTTGATCAGCTTGGAGATCGCCTTTTTCTTCATCGGCAGGTTGACGACGTCGTACGACAGGCCTTTTGGCACAACCTGGTACAACAGCGCACGGCCAACGGTGGTGTCGACAATACGGGTGCCGCTCACGCTGCCGCCATCACGGTCGTTGACAGTTTCGTTGATGCGCACTTTGACCTTGGCGTGCAGTGCGGCTTCGCCGGCACGGAACACCCGGTCAACTTCCTGCAGGTCAGCGAACACACGACCTTCGCCTTTGGCGTTGATCGCCTCACGGGTCATGTAGTACAGACCCAATACAACGTCCTGCGACGGAACGATGATTGGCTCACCGTTGGCTGGCGACAGAATGTTGTTGGTCGACATCATCAACGCACGCGCTTCCAACTGGGCTTCCAGTGTCAGCGGTACGTGCACGGCCATTTGGTCGCCGTCGAAGTCGGCGTTGTACGCAGCACAGACCAGAGGGTGCAGCTGGATAGCCTTACCTTCGATCAGTACCGGTTCAAACGCCTGGATACCCAGACGGTGAAGGGTCGGTGCACGGTTGAGGAGAACCGGGTGTTCGCGAATCACTTCAGCGAGAACGTCCCAAACCTCTGGCAGCTCGCGCTCGACCATTTTCTTGGCCGCTTTGATGGTGGTCGCGAGACCGCGCATTTCCAGCTTGCCGAAGATGAATGGCTTGAACAGCTCAAGTGCCATCTTCTTAGGCAGACCGCACTGGTGCAGACGCAGGGTCGGGCCTACGGTAATTACCGAACGACCAGAGTAGTCAACACGCTTACCGAGCAAGTTCTGACGGAAACGACCTTGCTTACCCTTGATCATGTCAGCCAAGGATTTCAGAGGACGCTTGTTGGAACCGGTGATAGCGCGGCCACGACGACCGTTGTCGAGCAGGGCATCGACAGCTTCCTGCAACATACGCTTTTCGTTGCGCACGATGATGTCCGGAGCGGACAGATCGAGCAGGCGCTTCAAGCGGTTGTTACGGTTGATCACACGGCGGTACAGGTCGTTGAGGTCGGAAGTCGCGAAACGACCACCATCCAACGGCACCAGCGGACGCAGATCCGGCGGCAGAACCGGCAGAACGGTCAGCACCATCCACTCTGGCAGGTTGCCGGAACCCTGGAAGGCTTCCATCAACTTCAGACGCTTGGACAGCTTCTTGATCTTGGTTTCGGAGTTGGTTTGCGGAATCTCTTCGCGCAGACGACCAATCTCGTGCTCCAGGTCGATAGCGTGCAGCAGTTCGCGGACAGCTTCGGCACCCATGCGGGCATCGAAATCATCACCGAACTCTTCCAACGCCTCGAAGTACTGCTCGTCGTTCAGCAGCTGACCTTTTTCAAGGGTAGTCATGCCTGGATCGATAACGACATAGCTCTCGAAGTAGAGAACGCGTTCGATATCACGCAGGGTCATGTCCATCAGCAAGCCGATACGGGACGGCAGCGATTTCAGGAACCAGATGTGGGCAACCGGCGAAGCCAGCTCGATGTGCGCCATGCGCTCACGACGAACCTTGGCCAGTGCAACTTCAACGCCACACTTCTCGCAGATCACACCACGGTGCTTCAAGCGCTTGTACTTACCGCACAGGCACTCGTAATCCTTTACCGGGCCAAAGATCTTGGCGCAGAACAGGCCGTCACGCTCAGGTTTGAACGTACGGTAGTTGATGGTTTCCGGCTTTTTAACTTCACCGAACGACCACGAACGGATCATCTCAGGCGATGCCAATCCAATACGGATGGCGTCGAACTCTTCGACTTGACCCTGGTTTTTCAGCAAATTCAGTAGGTCTTTCAAGGCCTTTCCTCCTGGCGGAGCAGAGAGCGGGCTAAACAGCCCCGCTCTCGATTCGCGTCACGTGTTATTCGGTTTCCAGATCGATATCGATGCCGAGGGAACGAATTTCTTTGATCAACACGTTGAAGGACTCGGGCATGCCCGGCTCCATACGGTGATCGCCATCCACGATGTTTTTGTACATCTTGGTACGACCGTTCACATCGTCCGACTTCACTGTGAGCATTTCTTGCAGAGTGTAAGCGGCACCGTATGCTTCCAGTGCCCAGACCTCCATCTCCCCGAAACGCTGACCACCGAACTGAGCCTTACCACCCAGCGGCTGCTGGGTAACCAGGCTGTACGAACCGGTAGAACGAGCGTGCATCTTGTCGTCTACCAAGTGGTTCAGCTTCAGCATGTACATGTAGCCAACAGTAACCGGGCGCTCGAACTTGTTGCCGGTACGGCCGTCGAACAGCTGCATCTGGCCGCTTTCTGGCAGGTCTGCCAGTTTCAGCATGGCCTTGATTTCGCTTTCCTTGGCACCGTCGAACACCGGGGTAGCCATTGGAACGCCACCGCGCAGGTTCTTCGCCAGATCCAGGATTTCCTGGTCGGAGAAGGTATCCAGCTCTTCCTTGCGACCGCCGATCTCGTTGTAGATCTCGTGCAGGAACTTACGCAGGTCAGCAACCTTGCGCTGCTCTTCGATCATACGATTGATCTTCTCGCCCAGACCTTTAGCCGCTAGGCCAAGGTGGGTTTCAAGGATCTGACCAACGTTCATACGCGAAGGTACGCCCAACGGGTTGAGGACGACGTCGACCGGGGTGCCATTGGCATCGTGCGGCATGTCTTCAACCGGCATGATCACGGAGACCACACCTTTGTTACCGTGACGACCGGCCATCTTGTCGCCCGGCTGGATGCGGCGACGGATTGCCAGGTAAACCTTGACGATTTTCAGCACGCCTGGAGCCAGGTCATCGCCCTGCTGCAGTTTGCGCTTCTTGTCTTCGAACTTGTCGTCCAGCAGACGGCGACGATCAACGATATAGGCCTGGGCCTTCTCGAGCTGCTCGTTAAGAGCATCTTCAGCCATGCGCAGTTTGAACCACTGGCCGTGCTCAAGACCGTCGAGGATTTCGTCGGTGATGTCCTGACCTTTCTTCAGACCTGCGCCGCCTTCAGCCTTGTGGCCTACCAGGGCGGAACGCAGACGTTCGAAGGTCGCGCCTTCAACGATACGGAACTCTTCGTTGAGGTCCTTGCGGATCTCGTCGAGCTGGGTCTTCTCGATGGACAGTGCACGAGCATCACGCTCGACGCCGTCACGGGTGAAGACCTGCACGTCGATGACAGTACCCTTGGTACCGGTAGGTACACGCAGGGAGGTGTCTTTAACGTCGCTGGCTTTTTCACCGAAAATGGCACGCAGCAGCTTCTCTTCCGGAGTCAGTTGGGTCTCGCCTTTCGGAGTGACCTTACCAACCAGGATGTCGCCCGCACCCACTTCAGCACCTACGTAAACGATACCGGCTTCGTCCAGCTTGTTCAGTGCAGCTTCACCCACGTTCGGGATGTCTGCAGTGATTTCCTCTGGCCCAAGCTTGGTGTCACGCGCCACACAGGTCAGTTCCTGAATGTGGATCGTGGTGAAGCGATCTTCTTGAACCACACGCTCGGACAGGCAGATGGAGTCTTCGAAGTTGAAGCCGTTCCATGCCATGAACGCGATGCGCATGTTCTGACCCAGAGCCAATTCACCCATATCGGTGGACGGACCGTCAGCCATGATGTCGCTACGCTGAACGCGATCACCCTTGCGCACCAGCGGACGCTGGTTGATGCAAGTGTTCTGGTTCGAGCGGGTGTATTTGGTCAGGTTGTAGATGTCGACACCGGCTTCACCCGTTTCAACTTCGTCATCAGCAACACGAACCACGATACGGCTGGCATCAACGGAATCGATCACGCCGCCACGACGAGCCACGACACAAACGCCGGAGTCACGGGCTACGTTACGCTCCATGCCGGTACCTACCAGCGGCTTGTCGGCACGCAGGGTCGGTACAGCTTGACGCTGCATGTTGGAACCCATCAACGCACGGTTGGCGTCATCGTGTTCCAGGAACGGGATCAGCGACGCTGCGACCGAAACTACCTGCTTCGGCGATACGTCCATCAAGGTGACGTCTTCCGGCGCCTTGACGGTGAACTCGTTCAGGTGACGAACAGCCACCAGCTCGTCGATCAGGACCTTCTTGTCGTTCATCGTGGCCGAAGCCTGAGCGATCACGTGATCAGCTTCTTCGATGGCGGACAGGAACACGATCTCATCGGTGACCAGGGCGTCTTTCACCACACGGTACGGGCTCTCAAGGAAGCCGTACTGGTTGGTGCGCGCATAGGCGGCCAGGGAGTTGATCAAACCGATGTTCGGGCCTTCCGGCGTTTCGATTGGGCATACACGACCGTAGTGAGTCGGGTGTACGTCACGCACTTCAAAGCCAGCACGCTCACGGGTCAGACCGCCCGGGCCCAGTGCGGAAACACGGCGCTTGTGGGTGATCTCGGAAAGCGGGTTGTTCTGGTCCATGAACTGCGAGAGCTGGCTGGAACCGAAGAACTCTTTCACCGCCGCAGCCACTGGCTTGGCGTTGATCAGGTCTTGCGGCATCAGGCCTTCGCTTTCAGCCATCGACAGACGCTCTTTGACCGCACGCTCAACACGCACCAGGCCAACGCGGAACTGGTTCTCGGCCATTTCGCCTACGCAGCGAACACGACGGTTACCCAGGTGGTCGATGTCATCGACGATGCCTTTGCCGTTACGGATGTCGACCAGAGTCTTCAAGACCGCAACGATGTCTTCCTTGCACAGCACACCCGAACCTTCGATCTCGGTGCGACCGATACGACGGTTGAACTTCATCCGGCCGACCGCAGACAGGTCGTAGCGCTCAGGGCTGAAGAACAGGTTGTTGAACAGGGTTTCTGCGGCGTCTTTGGTTGGTGGCTCGCCAGGACGCATCATGCGATAGATTTCTACCAGCGCTTCCAATTGGTTGCTGGTGGAGTCGATCTTCAGGGTGTCGGAGACGAACGGACCACAGTCGATATCGTTGGTGTACAGGGTCTCGATGCGAACAACCTGCGCCTTGGCAATTTTGGCCAGGATCTCGGTGTTCAGCTCGGTGTTGCACTCAGCCAGGATTTCGCCTGTAGCCGGGTGAACGATGACCTTCGCGGTAGTACGGCCCAGGACATAGTCCAGGGGAACTTCCAGCTCTTTGATACCCGCTTTTTCGATCTGGTTGATGTGGCGCGCAGTGATACGACGACCAGCCTCAACGATGACTTTGCCCTTTTCATCCTGAATGTCCAGGACAGCAATTTCACCACGCAGACGCGAAGCGATCAGCTCCAGCTTGAGGGTTTCATCCTTCAGGCTGAATACGTTGGTGGTGTAGAACGCATCCAGGACTTGCTCAGTGGTGTAACCGAGCGCGCGCAGCAGTACCGAGGCCGGCAGCTTGCGACGACGGTCGATACGCACGAACACGCAGTCTTTCGGATCGAACTCGAAGTCCAACCACGAACCGCGGTACGGAATGATCCGCGCGGAGTACAGGAGCTTGCCGGAGCTGTGCGTCTTGCCGCGGTCGTGATCGAAGAACACGCCCGGGGAACGGTGCAGCTGGGAAACGATAACACGCTCGGTACCATTGATAACGAAGGTACCGTTCTCAGTCATCAATGGGATTTCGCCCATGTAGACTTCTTGCTCTTTGATGTCCTTGATCGCTTTGTTCGACGACTCTTTGTCGAAAATGATCAGACGGACTTTTACCCGCAAAGGTACGGCGTACGTAACACCGCGCAACACGCATTCTTTGACATCAAATGCCGGTTCGCCCAGGCGATAACCGACGTACTCCAGCGCAGCATTGCCGGAGTAGCTGATGATCGGGAAAACGGATTTGAAGGCCGCATGCAGGCCCACGTCGCGGAACTGATCTTTGGTCGCTCCCGCCTGCAAGAATTCACGATACGAATCCAGCTGGATAGCCAGAAGGTACGGGACATCCATGACGTCCGGCAACTTGCTAAAGTCCTTGCGGATACGTTTTTTCTCAGTATATGAGTAAGCCATCAGCGTTCCCCAGCTTGGTCACCTGCTTGTTTGGCCCTCCCGACGGGAGCAGCCAGAAAATCTTGCAAACCCCATGGTTTGCACCACCGCATCGGGTGGCTACAGCACGTTAATGGCGGCGACCGAGTCGACAGCCAAGAACGGAAAAAGGCCGGTGGCAAGAGCCACCAGCCATCAGCCTTCAGCTTAACGCTTGGGCTGGAGACGCAAGGTCGATGCTTACTTCAGCTCGACTTTAGCGCCTGCTTCTTCCAGAGTTGCTTTAGCTTTGTCGCCTGCGTCTTTGGTCACTGCTTCCAGAACCATAGCAGGAGCGCCGTCAACTACAGCCTTGGCTTCTTTCAGGCCCAGGCCGGTCAGTTCACGTACTGCCTTGATGACGTTAACTTTCTTCTCGCCAGCTTCCAGCAGCATGACGTTGAATTCGGTTTGCTCTTCAACAACGGCAGCAGCAGCAGCTGGGCCAGCGGAAGCAGCGGCAGCGGAAACGCCGAATTTTTCTTCGAAAGCTTTGATCAGCTCAACAACCTGCAGAACCGACATTTCAGCTACGGCGTTGAGGATATCGTCTTGGGAGATAGACATTGCTGTATTTCCTGAATTGGGGGACGGCCTACGCGGCCATCGAAATAAACAAAAATACGCGAGAGAAGTTGCTCAGCCTTAGGCTGCGGCAGCTTCTTTTTGCTCGCGAACTGCAGCCAGAGTACGAGCCAGCTTGCTGGTAGCGCCTTGAATCACGCTCATCAGCTGCGAAATGGCTTCGTTACGGGTCGGCAGTGTTGCCAGTACGTCGATTTGGTTAGCTGCGAGGAACTTGCCCTCGAACGCAGCTGCCTTGATCTCGAACTTATCCTGACTCTTAGCGAACTCTTTGAACAAACGGGCAGCAGCGCCTGGATGATCCTTGGAGAACGCAATCAGAGTCGGGCCGGTGAACACGTCATTGAGGACACTGTATTCAGTGTCAGCAACAGCGCGCTTGAGCAGGGTGTTACGTACAACACGTACGTACACGCCAGCTTCACGAGCCTCTTTACGGAGTCCGGTCATAGCGCCTACTGTCACACCACGGGCATCAGCCACGACAGCGGACAGAGCAGCTTTGGCAGCCTCGTTGACTTCAGCGACGATGGCCTTCTTGTCTTCGAGATTAATTGCCACGGGTTTAACTCCTGCTTGTTACCGTTTCATCTGGCCGGAGCCGGATGTCGTTTTGGTGTCTGATTCGGTAAGGAACCGGGAGCACCATCTGCGTAGGCTTGTTGGTTTAAGACTTGCGTCGCCTACGGTCTTGGATAGCCCCCGCCAGGCAGGGACCCCAATCTTTCAATTGGCGCAATCGCTTACGCCAATTTGTGTCTTATACGTCCAGCGAGCCTTGGTCGATGACCAGACCTGGGCCCATGGTGGTGCTCAGGGTAACGCGCTTGACGTAGATACCTTTCGAGGAAGCTGGCTTGATACGCTTCAGATCGGCGATCAGGGCTTCAACGTTTTCCTTCAGCTTGACGGCGTCGAAGCCGACCTTGCCAACGGAGGTGTGAATGATGCCGTTTTTGTCGGTACGATAACGAACCTGACCAGCCTTGGCGTTTTTAACCGCGGTAGCTACGTCTGGCGTTACGGTGCCGACCTTAGGGTTAGGCATCAGGCCACGTGGACCCAGGATCTGACCCAATTGACCCACAACACGCATTGCGTCCGGGGAAGCAATAACTACGTCGTAGTTCAGGTCGCCGCCTTTCATTTCGGCAGCCAGGTCGTCCATACCAACGCGGTCAGCGCCGGCGGCCAGAGCAGCTTCAGCTGCAGGGCCTTGAGTAAAGACAGCTACACGAACAGTCTTACCAGTACCGTGTGGCAGCACAGTAGCGCTACGAACGACCTGGTCAGATTTACGTGGGTCTACACCCAGGTTTACAGCAACGTCAACGGACTCGCTGAACTTGACAGTCGACAGCTCGGTCAGCAGAGCAGCAGCGTCTACAAAATTGTAGGACTTGCCCGCTTCGATTTTGCCGGCGATAGCCTTTTGGCGCTTGGTCAGCTTAGCCATTACACACCCTCCACGTTAAGGCCCATGCTACGAGCAGAACCGGCGATGGTACGCACGGCTGCATCCATATCAGCTGCAGTCAGATCCGCGTTTTTGGTTTTCGCGATTTCTTCCAGCTGAGCACGAGTTACGGTGCCAACCTTAACGGTATTAGGACGAGCGGAACCGCTAGTCAGACCAGCAGCCTTCTTCAGCAAAACCGAAGCCGGGGTCGACTTGGTTTCGAAAGTGAAGCTACGGTCGCTGTATACAGTGATGATCACTGGAGTCGGCAGACCTGGCTCAAGACCCTGAGTACGGGCGTTGAAAGCCTTGCAGAATTCCATGATGTTCACGCCATGCTGACCCAGGGCTGGACCAACAGGTGGGCTTGGGTTGGCCTGAGCGGCCTTCACTTGCAGCTTGATGTAAGCGGTAATCTTCTTGGCCATGAGGCACTCCAATTACGGGTTCAAGCGCCTCGAAAGGCTCCCCGGTTACTTGCGCGTTTATCCCAGTGACGACAAAACCCCACAGCCTAAGGCTGCGGGGTTGGGATGCTTACTCAGCTAGACCTTCTCGACCTGGCTGAATTCCAACTCTACCGGAGTAGAGCGACCGAAAATGAGCACCGCGACCTGGATCCGGCTCTTTTCGTAGTTAACCTCTTCGACAGTCCCGTTGAAATCAGCAAACGGACCATCCGTGACACGAACAACCTCACCCGGCTCGAACAACGTCTTCGGCTTGGGCTTGTCGCTACCGTCGGCGACACGACGCAGAATTGCTTCTGCCTCTTTGTCAGTGATCGGAGCAGGCTTATCAGCAGTACCGCCGATGAAGCCCATAACACGAGGAGTGTCCTTGACCAAGTGCCAAGTACCCTCATTCATGTCCATCTGCACCAGCACGTAGCCAGGAAAGAACTTGCGCTCACTCTTGCGCTTCTGACCATTCCGCATTTCAACCACTTCTTCAGTGGGAACCAGAATTTCGCCGAAGCCATCTTCCATGCCTGCCAGCTTTACGCGCTCCAGCAAAGAGCGCATAACATGCTTCTCGTAACCCGAGTAAGCATGCACAACGTACCAACGCTTAGCCACGGGACACCCTTAGCCAACAATCAAGGAAACAAGCCAGCCGAGCAGGGAATCAAGACCCCACAACAGCAACGCCATAACCAGAACAACAGCCACAACAATCAACGTGGTCTGCGTGGTTTCTTGGCGAGTTGGCCAAACGACTTTACGAATTTCGGTGCGAGCTTCCTTCACCAGGACCGCGAAAGACTTGCCTTTGGCAGTCTGCAGGCCTACAAAGGCAGCTACAGCAGCAAGGGCGAGCAAAACGAGAACGCGGTACAGGATCGGCGAAGCAGAATAGTACTGGTTGCCAACAACGCCCACGACCACCAAAGCGACCACAGCGAGCCACTTGACGAGATCGAAACGAGAGCTTTGAGCTTCAGCCTTAGGAGTCATCTATGAAGATCCTGTGAAAAGAAAGCCAGACACACCATGCGAATCTGGCAGGTCAGGAGGGAATCGAACCCCCAACCTACGGTTTTGGAGACCGTCGCTCTGCCAATTGAGCTACTGACCTAAAACAAAATCAGGCCGACCATTATGCAGACCCGAAAAAGACTTTACAACAACCAACCCCCAAAGACTTGAAATCACTCAACAACAAGCAATCTAAACACCATCAAGCCGAGCCAGCCGTTAAAACAAAGGCAGATATTTTCATATCTGCCTTGTTATATGGAGCTCTTGAGCGGATTTGAACCGCTGACCTCACCCTTACCAAGGGTGTGCTCTACCAACTGAGCTACAAGAGCGAAACACAATGCACAACCTGCAAACT
This sequence comes from Pseudomonas sp. Yb2C2, assembly GCF_052112325.1. Lineage (NCBI taxonomy): Bacteria > Pseudomonadati > Pseudomonadota > Gammaproteobacteria > Pseudomonadales > Pseudomonadaceae > Pseudomonas > Pseudomonas sp. Yb2C2. The sequence continues at coordinate 271,282 of NZ_JAVAJK010000008.1, forward strand.
TGGAGCGGGTAGCGGGAATCGAACCCGCATCATCAGCTTGGAAGGCTGAGGTTCTACCACTAAACTATACCCGCGGAGCTTGCAGCTCACGCTAAAATGGTGGAGGGGGAAGGATTCGAACCTTCGAAGTCGTAGACGTCAGATTTACAGTCTGATCCCTTTGGCCGCTCGGGAACCCCTCCTAAGCGAGCCGGCATTCTACATCACGCCGGCCTTCTGTCAAGCATTTTCTCATTAAAAATATGAGGTTAGCTGCATTGACCTTCGCTTCGCACCTTAGACCTTAAAGGTCTTCACTGCGAAGCGGGCGCCATTCTATGCAAACTATTCGAGAGTTGCAATGCCTTCGCACAGCATTATTTTATGTTTTAACTCATTGAATTCCTTAGCAAGGTTTTCAAAGGGTAGGTCGTCAGCCAGGCGTCGGCTTTCCGGGGCAACTCGAAGCCAGTAACCTTGCGCATCAGGAGCACTCAGCAGCTGTACCTTAACCTTTATATCCAGGCTAGTGAGGCGCTGCTCAAGGAATTGCGCCTGTCGCTGGTCGGCAAAGCCACCAATGTATAAGCAAGTATTTTGCGCATCAGATGCCTTAGCCCGATCCTTGCGCACCACAGCGTCGGAAGACTCGCTCAGCAGGCGAATATCCTGCTGCGTATTCCGATAGAGGCTCAGAGGGGTCACGTCTTTAGCACGCAACGGCGCCTCTTGCTGATGCCATATGTAGTAGAAGGCGTTCAGGATCAATAAAAGCAAAAACAGCCAACGCATAAACACCTCAAGATAAAGGGCACGCCATTGCCAGACCTACGAAAATCAAATCAGGAACGAGTCGAGCCTGAGGCACGGCATCCCTCACCAAATCAGCATCGCCACCCGTCAGGAATACAGTGAAGTTATCACCCCAATAACTTCGGGCCAGCTCAAGCTGGGTCAGCACAAACCCTCTGAGCATCAACGTACAGCCACGCTCTACAGCCTCTACGGTCGTATGCCCTGGCGATAGACGCTCCAAGGCTCTTTCAGCAGCTGCATCGTCGTAACGTATCTTGCGCGTATGCGTGCGCAGCTGATTACGCATGAGGGGCATACCAGGACAGATGAAGCCACCTAAATGCTCACCATCGCCAGCAACAAAATCTGCAGTAGCAGCCGTACCGAAATCAAGCACCAGGCATGCGCCCGACGCCAATTTGAAGCCGCCCAGCATTGCTAACCAGCGATCAAGGCCAAGACGCTCGAAATCTTCGTAACCGTTGCGCACCCCAGCCATTTCTCGCGCAGAAACAGCGCAGGAAACCGCAACGCCAAAGGCCTCCACCAGCGCCTCAACCAGATTTTTTGTTTCGTCCAGAGCACGAACACTCACCAACCGGCAATGTGTCAATAACACACCAGGCAGCACTGACAGGCTTTCAATCAATGCAACATCCGAACTAGCGACACCTTCTGCAGATGCCGTCGCCCGATCCGAATCAAGTACGCGCCACTTGATGAAGCTATTCCCACAGTCGAGCTCAAGAATCATCACGCAACCTCAGGCTTAACTCACCACCACTGTATGTTTTCTCAACACCACCGACACTTAAACGTAATGCCCCCTGACCGTCGATACCCAGCACCACCCCATCGACACGGTTGGCACCCGCTATGAGTGACACTGCCTTTCCCTGCCAGGCATGACCTTTTTCCCACTCATCCCGAAGCGATGAAAAACCTTGCGCCCTGTGTCGATCCAAGTAGCTTTGCAGCTGCAAGCACAGGCGTGCCACCAGAGAGTTACGATCAACTGGAGACCCCGTCTCCAACTGCACTGACGTCCATTGCTGATCAACCTCTTCAGCCTTCTGCATATTCACGTTAATACCGATGCCGAGGACAACGTGGCAAATATCCGCAGGATCCCCTACGAGCTCCAGTAAAATCCCGGCAATCTTCTTCTGCCCCACCAGGACGTCGTTTGGCCACTTCAGAGCCGCCCCCCGCACTCCAGACTCACGCAGCGCCTGCATTACCGCCAAGCCAACCACAAGGCTCAGGCCTTCCAGCTGTCGCGGACCATTCTCGATACGCAATAAGAGGCTGTAATACACATTCTGAGCGAATGGGCTGACCCACTTTCGACCACGTCGCCCTCTTCCCGCCGTTTGCTGCTCCGCAAGCACCAGGTACGGCGTCGCACGCTCAACCTCAACAAGGCGCAGAGCCTCGGCATTTGTCGAGTCGATGGAGTCGTAGATATGGATAGGCCACGCGAGGGAAGACGTATGCAGTGCAATCTGCTCGGAACTCAAGAAAACCAGCGGCGAAGCTAATTGATATCCCCTCCCACGAACCTTGTGGACCGGCAGATTCAATTCGGCCTCAAGATGCTGGAGCTGCTTCCAGACTGCACTGCGACTAACGCCCAGGGCTGCGCCAAGTGCTTCTCCGGAATGGAATCGGCCATCTTTTAGAAGTTCTAACAACGTCAGCATGCAAGTATCGCCTCACAATGAGGCACGCATGATAGCCATGCGCAGGGTCATTGCATAGAAAGGCCGGACTTTAGCACTGAAGCCCCTCCCGAGGCGCCTCTTCGCACTTTTCGACCGCCCAAAACAAAACCCCATCTGCTTTCGCAAATGGGGTTTCGGAATTTAATCTTGACGATGACCTACTCTCACATG